>CALATN010000074.1 GCA_937891895.1 uncultured Clostridia bacterium | reverse complement strand
AAAATATGGGTCTTCCTGATGAAGAAATCGACCGCCGTATAAAGGAAACTGCTGAGCTTGTTGGACTGCACAAGGAAAATCTGTACAAGTCACCATTCGAGCTTTCGGGCGGACAGAAGCGTCGTGTTGCAATCGCAGGTGTAATGGCTATGGAACCAAAGGTGCTTATCCTTGACGAGCCTACTGCAGGCCTTGACCCTAAAGGCAGGGACAAGATTCTCGGCCAGATCAAAGAATATCACCAACAGAAAAAATCTACTGTTCTGCTTGTATCACACAGTATGGAGGATGTTGCAAAATTTGCCGATAAAATTCTTGTTATGAATAAGGCTCAGCTTTTCTGCTATGATGACACACCAACAGTTTTTAAACGTGCGGACGAGCTTGCAAATATGGGACTGGCTGTTCCACAGATTACAAGAGTATTCAATCGCTTGAAACAAAGTGGAATTGATATCCGTACCGACGTCTATACAACGGAATTTGCACGAAAAACAATCCTCGAATATCTGGAGAAAAGAGGTGGCGAGCGTGCTTAAAGATATCACAATCGGTCAGTATTTCCCGGGGAATTCTGTAATACACAGACTTGATCCACGTTTTAAAATTATCATTACAGGTGTGTTTATAGCAATGCTTTTCACCGCTGATAATTTTATGGGACTTGGTATAGGAATGGTATTCCTGCTTGTTAGCTTTCTGCTTTCGCAGATACCGTTCAAGCTTATGCTGAAAAGCCTTAAACCGATTATCCCGATTATTATTTTCACGTCAATCCTTAACTTGTTTTTCCTTGACGGAGTTGTGCTTTTCAAGCTTGGATTTGTTAAGGTAACATATGAGGGGCTACGCACAAGCGCCTTTATGATTATCCGTATTGTTGCGCTGATTATGGGAAGCTCACTGCTTACCTATACTACCTCACCGATTACCCTCACTGACGCAATCGAAAGGCTGCTTTCACCGCTAAAAAAGCTGAAATTCCCCGTGCACGAGCTCGCAATGATGATGACGATTGCTCTGCGTTTTATTCCGACTCTTATTGAGGAAACAGATAAAATAATGTCTGCCCAGAAAGCAAGAGGTGCTGATATGGAAAGCGGAAGCCTTTTACAGCGCGCAAAGGCTCTTACACCAATTCTTATTCCGCTTTTTGTTTCCGCATTCAGACGTGCTGAGGAGCTTGCTCTTGCAATGGAGTGCCGCTGTTATCAGGGCGGTGACGGCAGAACACGTCTTCGTCAGCTGCATTCCACAGGTGCAGATTTCTTTGCTCTCGGAATTTCTGTCGTGTTCTTTGATATTATCGTTCTGTTGAATTGCATTTTTGGGTAAGGTGACATAATGCGTAATTTAAAAGTAACTATGGCATACCGTGGTACAGCTTATCACGGATTTCAGCGACAGGAAAACGCTGTTGGAATTCAGAATGTCCTTGAGGAGAAGCTTTCTGCAATCACAAATGCACCAGTGAAAATCAACGGCTGTTCAAGAACCGATACAGGTGTCCACGCAAATGAATACTGCTTTTCTTTTGAAACGGAGCACAGAATTCCCTGTAATAATATTATCAGGGGAATGAACTCTATCCTTCCCGATGACCTGGCAATTCTGAACTGCGAGGAAGCACCTGAGGATTTCCACGCACGATATTCCTGCAAAGCAAAGGAATATCAGTACCTTATCCTTAACCGAATGAGCAAGGATCCGTTTTTGGCTGATTTGGCTCTGCATTATCCCTACGCAATGGATACCGAGCTTATGGCAAGAGCTGCGCAGGATTTTGTTGGTACGCACGATTTTACATCATTCTGCGGTACCGCAAACCAAAAGGAAAACAGCGTCCGTACCATTGAATATTTCAAGGTTGAGAAAGATGAAAATCTTGTGAAACTCATTGTAAAAGGCGACGGATTTTTGTATAATATGGTTAGGATAATGGTTGGTACACTCATTTTTATCAACGAAAAAAAGCTTGTACCCGACTCAATTCCGCAGATTTTGGCCGCAAAGGACAGAAATCTTGCAGGAAAAACAGCTGAGGCGCACGGCCTGTATCTAAATAAGATTTTTTACTGAGGAGGATTAACTATGGAAACGGGCGCAATTTTTACAGCAGTAATTACATTGCTTGTAGGCATTCTCGTTTTATTTTTCGGATTATCCTTCATCAATGGTAAAAATCTAAATCTTATGGCAGGCTACAATTCAATGTCCGAAACAGAAAAAGCAAATACTGATATAGATAAGATTGGAAAAATAACAGGTAAAACACTTATACTATGTTCTGTTCTTATGTTTGCTTTTTCAGCAATTTCATTTATGTGTGCATTTGAAATTGTATCTAAATCCGTGTTTCTGATTTCGCTGGTTATATTTATTATATCAGTAGTAGCTGTTACCATATTCAGCGTTATCAAAACAATGAAATTAACTATGCAATCAAAATAAGGAGGAATAAGCTTGGCGGTAACGGATATTTCTATGCTTCGTGAACGCAGAAACAAGAAAAAACGTGACAAGTTCATTAAGAAGCTGATAATAGTTGCCATAGCAGTAGCGGTAATACTTATATTTGTCTTTACCAAGGATATATGGTATCCCAAGCTTGACGGGATACTTGGTAAAATTCCTACTCCGAACAATACAGCCGAGCTTGCTGAAGGCAATTTCCCAATTTCAATAGAGGGAGGTGCTGATTATCAGCTGAAAGCTCTCGATGATAATATTGTTCTTTCTGATGATTCGCATCTTCTTGTTTATAACAATGACGGAAAGGTTATTACTTCTGAACAGCATACATATTCTAACCCGATTACAGCAATCGGCGATAAAAGGATACTTTTGTATGATTTAGGAGGCAATGATTTTTCGTTATATAGTAAGTATCAGAATATATATAAGAAAACAACTGATGATCCTATTTTGATTGCACGTCTTGGAAGTGACGATTCAGCAGCAGTTGTTGTCAAAAGTGATAAATATCCTTCCGAGCTTATGGTATATGATGAAAACGGAAAGAATATTTTTAATTATAAGTCAGTTTCAAGAATTATTGATGTAACCTTTGATTCTGATAATTCCGGATGTTATATTACAACATTAGGCGCTAAAAATGGATTGATTGTTTCACAGATGATTTATTATCAATTTGATCATATAGACTACGATGAAAAAGGAAGTCCGCTTCCTGTATGGCAAAGTGAAGAAATTGAAACACTTGCCTTGTCTGTACGTCTTTTCGGAGATAATATAATTATGTTCGGTGATAAAGCATGTGCATATTTTGATAGCAACGGAAATTTGCTCAAGACCTATGAATATGAGCGTGATCTTGTCGACTATAGTTCAAATTCTTCAATAGGAGCAATGATTTTCAGAAATGAAGAAAGACGTACATCGCAGCTTGTTACGATAGATAGTGCAACAGGTGTCATAAATGAAAAAGCACTTGATTATGATGTTCTTAATCTTCAGGTAAATGAAAATAATGTATATTTGCAGAGTAAAAATGGTGTTAAATCCTGTACGGTAACAGGTGATATGCTTTCATCAGTAGAGCTTGATACGGAATATGATGATTTCCTTCGACTCGATAATTATATTTATTTGCTTGGATACGATGAAGTCAACAGGATAACATATAATTAAGTAAAATGAAAGGGCTGATAGTTTGAATTATTTTTTGGACCTTGTAATTGCTGCATTGGTTATAGGTTGTGCGGCAGCAGGTTCACGCAAAGGTGCTTTAAAAATGCTACTCGTCTTAGCAGGATATATTGCGGCTGTGGCAGCAGCAACCTTTGTTAGCAATGTTGCTTCAGATTATGTGTATGAAAGTCTTGTGAAACCTTCTGTAATTTCAGCTCTTGAAAGTAAAGCAGAAAGTCTTGAAGATGAATACTTGTCATCAGGAAAGATAAATGATATTCTTGAAGAGAATGGTTTTATTTTTGATAATGAACAGCTTGCTTTACTCAAAGATAATTCTGAACAATATAATGAATTGCTGAATAATGTTCAGATACGTGAAGAACTTAATGAATTATTTATGGATTACTGCAAAGCACTTACTTCAGCTTTTTCAGGGGTTGTGCCTGAGGAAATAATTGATGAAGCAGAACGCTATCTTGAAGAAAATAATATTGATAATAACGGTATCCTGACTCTTATTACACAAGAAAAAGAGTCGATGATAGAGATTGTTGAAAAAGAAATAATAAAACCATTGATGATAAAAACAATAAAATTTGTTTTGTTTGCGGCAACTTTTGCTATTGTTATGCTTATTGCTTCTATTGTTTCTTATGCAGCAAAAATAGTGCGTAAAATACCTGTTGTAAATTCTGCTGACAGCTTTTTGGGAACAATGTTGGGAATTATACAAGGGATATTGTATATAGCTGCTGTAAATGTATGTGTCAGTATGTTCATTAAATTTACATCTGATGCAAATGAATATCTTAATACAACGATTATATCCGAAACATATATTTTTGGACTATTATATGACGCAACATTTTATATAGTTGCGTTAATACTGAATTAGATAATGGAGGACAAATCTTATTATGCTTTGTACACGATGCAAAAAAAGAACTGCTGTTGTATTTATTACAGCGATGCAGGGGGAGGAAAAACGTAACGAGGGACTTTGTCTTGTTTGTGCAAAAGAATTGGGAATACCTCAGGTTCGTGAATATATGGACCAAATGGGTATAGATGATGACGAGGTAGAAGAATTTGCTGATCAGATGACTGATATTTCTGAAGCACTTGACGGTGACGCATTTCAGCACGGCGGCACAAATTCATTACCTAATTTTATTCAAAATCTGTTTGGAGGTTCAATAAAGGGGTTAAATGACCTTGTAGGTAAGAATTCAAATTCTGAAAATATTGGTGATGAATTCGTACAGCAAGAAAGTGAACCTGAGAAAAAAACAAACGGCAAATCCAAGAAAAAAAGTAAGTTTCTTGATAGCTATTGCACAAATCTTACAGACCGTGCTGAAAAGGGTGAATTGGACAATATTATCGGCAGAGATAAAGAAATTGCAAGAACAATACAGATTTTATCACGTCGTCAGAAGAACAATCCTTGCCTTATTGGTGAACCTGGTGTAGGTAAAACGGCTATTGCTGAAGGTATTGCACAGAAAATTGTTGCCGGTGATGTTCCATTCAATCTTATTGGTAAAAAGGTATATCTGCTTGACCTTACCGCACTTGTCGCAGGAACTCAGTTCCGCGGACAGTTTGAAAGCCGTGTAAAGGGACTTATTGATGAGGTTAAATCCGAAGGTAATGTTATCCTGTTTATTGACGAGGTTCATAATCTTGTTGGAACAGGTGATAGTGAAGGGTCAATGAATGCTGCAAATATTCTCAAGCCCGCTCTTTCAAGAGGAGAAGTTCAGGTTATTGGTGCAACAACATTTAAGGAGTACCGTAAATATATCGAAAAGGATAGTGCTCTTGAACGTCGTTTTCAGCCTGTAACTGTTGCAGAGCCAAGTCTTACCGAAACAGAGGAAGTCCTTTTCGGTATACGCAAATATTACGAAAAACACCATCGTGTTAAAATTACAGATGAATTGCTTAAACGTTGTGCTGTTCTCTCCGAAAGATATATCAATGACCGTTTCCTTCCTGATAAGGCAATTGACCTTCTTGACGAAGCCTGTGCCTGCACAAGTATTCGAAGCAAGGAAATAGGTGAATACGATACACTTTGCACAAAGCTTGACGAAGCAGAAAAAAGCGTTGCTGAAATGGAAGAATCAACAGAGCCTGATTTTGCTAAGATTGCAGAAACAAGAGCAGAAATACTCAGACTTGAAAAGGAAAAAGCTGCTCTTGCGGAAAAAGTTGAAAACATCTATGTTACCGAAGCTGACCTTTCAAAGGTTATAGAACTCTGGACAGGAATTCCTGCAAGCAAGGTTGTTGAAAGTGAATACAAGAAAATTGCAAACCTTGATGAAGCACTTAAAAAGAAAATCATTGGTCAGGACGAAGCTGTTGAACTTGTAAGCAAAGCAATCAAACGTACCCGTGTGCAGCTTTCCAAGCGACGCAGACCTGCCTCATTTATATTTGTTGGTCCAACAGGTGTCGGAAAAACCGAACTTGTAAAGGTGCTGGCTTCCGAACTTTTTGACGGAACAGAGCCGCTTATTCGTCTTGATATGACTGAATATATGGAGAAGCATAGCGTTTCCCGTCTTATCGGCTCACCTCCGGGATATGTTGGTTATGATGAGGCTGGACAGCTTACCGAAAAGGTAAGAAGAAAGCCATACAGTGTGGTACTGTTTGATGAAATTGAAAAGGCACACCCCGATGTTATGAATATTCTCCTACAAATTCTTGACGAGGGTAAGGTTAATGATGCACAGGGGCGTTCTGTAAGCTTTGAAAACACCATTATTGCTATGACTTCAAATGCAGGCTCAACAGATAAGGGAACCGGTGTTGGCTTCAACAAGTCTGATAAGGAAATTTCCAAGGAAAAAGCAATGAAGGCACTTTCTGATTTCCTTCGTCCGGAATTTCTCAGCCGTATTGATGAGGTAATTGTGTTCAATCCACTTACAATTGAAGATTTCGAACAGATTGCAGCTCTTATGCTTGACGAAATGAAGGAACCGCTTGCTGAAAAGGGAATTACTCTTAAATATACAAAGAAAGCTCTTACAGCCATTGCAAATAAAGCATTCGGTAAAAAGTTTGGTGCACGAGATATCAGAAAGATTATCCGTGCCGATATAGAGGATAAGATTGCTGAGCTTATTATCGAAAGTGCGGAAAATCCGTTTGCTGTAATCAAAATCGGAGAGAAAAAGGGTGAACTTGAAATTACAACAATGTAACAGAATTGCGGGGAAGAAAAATTCCCCGCAAATTTTTTAGAAAATTTCAGAAAAACGCTTGACAAAAGATAGATGTTATGATATAATAAATCCCGTTGTTAGGGATATGCCACCGAGCGGAATTCGTAAGTTTTTCGACCTTGCTTCCGAGATGAAAGACTGCATATCGCTTGGCGTTGGAGAGCCGGATTTCGTCACTCCTTGGTATATTCGCGACAGCGCAATAAAATCAATAATCGCAGGAAAAACGCAGTACACTTCAAATGCAGGTTTGCTCGAACTTCGCGAAATGATTTGCAAGTATTTAAGCGAGAGATTTTCGCTTTGCTACGAGCCTAAAAGCGAGGTTATCGTAACGGTTGGGGCGTCCGAGGCTATCGATATGGCACTGCGCACCTTCGTAAAACCGGGCGAAGAAGTACTCGTTCCCGATCCATCCTACGTGTCTTATCAGCCAAACGTGTCGCTTGTGGGCGGAGTTCCCGTTCCTAT
>CALATN010000073.1 GCA_937891895.1 uncultured Clostridia bacterium | reverse complement strand
TAGATGCACCTTTAGGTGCCGCTGGTATTGTTTACCCTTATAGGGTTATTATTCAAACCACGTCCTTTCGGGCGTGGTTTGTGATTGTATTTGAAAACCCCTGGCTGTGCCAGGGGTTCCCAAAAAGCTTTAGCGATGCGTATACAAGAAAAACTCCTTTTGATAGAATAAAGGTGCGGCTACCAACTGCACCAAGAAATCAAAAGGAGGACATTCAAATGAATGACAACAGTAGTTTAGCACATACCAAATGGAATTGCAAATATCATATCGTGTTTGCACCGAAATACAGAAGAAAAATCTTTTACGGAGAACACAGAGAAGAAATAGGGAAAATATTAAGAGAATTATGTAATTGGAAACAAGTGAACATAGTTCAAGCAGAAGTTTGCCCCGACCACATACATATGCTCGTAGAAATTCCGCCCAAAATGAGTGTTTCGGGATTTGTAGGATTTCTCAAAGGAAAAAGCACGTTAATAATCTTTGAGCGTCATGCGAATTTGAAGTATAAGTATGGAAACAGAAGTTTTTGGTGTAGAGGATATTATGTAGATACAGCAGGAAAGAACGATAAAAAGATAGCTGAATACATAAAGAATCAATTAGATGAAGATTTGGTACACGACCAAATGACGCTCAAAGAATACACCGACCCGTTTACGGGTAGCAAGTAACAAGCCTTTGCGGTTGGTAGCCGCAGAGTACGCCTTAAGGCGATGCCAGTAACATAGGGCTTTGCCCGCATATGAAGAACCCCCGGCTTAGCCGGGGGGTTACTATTTTTACCTCTTCACTATTCCCTCGTCACTAATCTTCGTGTCGATTTTTGGAAAATAATAAGTAAGAAGTAATAGTGAATAAGTTTGGGCGGGACACCCGCACCCGATTGTAATTATTGTTTATATGTGATATAATCGATCAGATAAACAAGTTAAATAAGGAGAACAAAAAATGATTTTTGTTGCACCGCAGAGCCGTAAAGAATTAGTTTTAAATAAGAAAACTCTTGTTACAACAGACGGTAAAGAAATCTATCCTATAATCAAAGACGTTCCGATTTTGCTCCCTGAAAAAACAAATCCTGATTGGGCTCGTGAGCTTCTTGAAATAATTTTTTGGGAACATTCCGAAGAAATAAATGAGATTTTCAGCGAAATGGAAGCTGGCATTATTGAGGATTGGAATGAGATTTATGTTAACCACATAAAAAAGATACACGGCACAAAAGAAAATATAATAAAAGCTTTCGATTCGTATAAACGAAGAGAAACGAGTGATTGGATTGTGGGTGACAAAAGCGGAAATATCAGAAAAAAGCAACTTAAAGATTTCAAAAAACTCAGTAAAAAGCGTATAGGCAAAAAAGAACAATAACAAAAGTCAAAGGTACAGGAGTATTCTGGGACAGATACCGTTATTTTGCTGAAGTTGTATGCAAAGAAAAAACAGATAAAATATTAGAACTCGCAACAGGTGCGGGCGGCGGTACGGCTTCGGTCGCATTATATATGCCGAAAGAATGTGAGCTTTATACTGTCGATATTGGCTTTGATTGTCTCGGAAATGCTTTGGGTATTGCTAAATATCAGAAAAAGAAAATCATTCCCGTTTGTGCGAATTTCTGGTATCTGCCTTTCAAAGATAAAACATTTGATACTGTTTGTACTTATTGCGGATTGGATGAATCCAGAGAAATTATTGAAACGCTGAAAGAGGTTTCAAGAGTTCTGACAGATAACGGCAGATTTATTGTCAATTCAAGAAACAATGCGTTTATGCGTCAGTACAGAGTTTTAAAACCTTTCGGATTTACAGAAAAGGAAACACTTGAAATTCTTAAAGACTGCAGAATGTATAGCGATTTAAATAATCTTGATGAAATCTGCGAAAGTTTAGGAATGAAACTCAAATCACGAAAAGAGTACAGAGATAACGAAAACATTGCATTTTCTGTATCCGAATACAGTAAATAAACAAATTTTGAAGGAGGTTTTCATATGACATATTCCGAATTACTCAATTATTGTCTTTCAAAAAACGGAGCATATGTTGACCATACTTTCGGTCCTGACAGCGATATAATTAAAGTTGAAGGTAAAATTTTTGCACAGTTGTTTGTTCTTAAAGGTAAAGAAACTGTAACTCTGAAATGTGAGTGTATGACAGGGGATTTTTACAGGCAGATGTATCCCGGAGTTATCGTGAGAGGTTATCATTGTCCTCCCGTTCAACAACCGTATTTTAATACTTTTCCGCTTGAAAGTGTTTCTGATGAACTTATTATTGAAATGACAGACCACAGTTATGCTACTGTAGTTGGCAAACTTCCTAAATATAAACAAAAGAAATTATCTGATGAAGAGTAAAACAAAAAGCTGACAGGAGAACATTGCGAAACATAACTTGCAAATTTTTTCGTTTGTAAGAAACAGATGATGTTTAAATGATGTACCAGAAATTGGAGGTAGAACTATGAACTTAAATGTCAGTGATAAGCATCTTAACAACCTTATAAAAACTGTTGTTGCTGAAAAGCTTGGTACATCTGTAGTAAAGCTCAAATTTATCGGTGGTGGCAGTAATGGTAAGGTTTATTGCGTTGAAACCAATGATAACAGAAAATTTGCAGTTAAGGCATTCAGAATAAAGGGTGCTATGCAGAAAGAGTCCAAACAGATGATTGAACTCTCCAAACATACTAAAACTAAAATGCCTGAGGTGCTTTTCCTTTATGAAGATAATGAAACAGCGTTAATGGGTATGACTTTCATAGAAGGTGAAAATGTTTTAAATCCCTTGTTTATTTTCAAAAGCAAGGCACAGAAGCAAAAATTTGCCAACGATGTTATTGATACTATGTTAGAGTGGCATTCGGTAACAGTTGAAAAGTTTGGTGATATGGAAAATCCCATATATGATAATTGGCGTGATTACTATATCACGGAAAAACAAAAGCCATTTCTTGATGGACTTTCAAAGCTTGCTGACAACGGTAAATTCAGCAAAAAGACACTTGCATTACTAAAAGAAGCAACGGAGATTTATAATAATCTTCCTGACGAATCAGGGAAACCTGTTTTGATTCATGGTGATTTGAACATTATGAACATAATGGCAGACCCCAAAAGCCTTGAGCTTATCGGGATAATAGACCCAAGCGGTTCAATCTATACCGACAGAGAATATGATTTATTCCAGCTCCGTAATATGTGGGGCGATATATTTGGTCTTTACGATACATATAAAAGCAAGTACAAGCTTTCAGAATATACAGATTTCCGAGTTGCATATTATGGTGCAATGAATGAAGCATCTTGCCGTCTGAGTGGTGGTTTAATAATGCCTTTATGGGAAATCCTATGCAATAACAGGCTTAAAAAAGAAATGAAAAAATTGAAAGTTAAAAAATAATTTGCGAGGTGGTTATATGGCGTCAAGAGTTATGCATTTAGCGATTGCTAATGAGATTATGAAACAAGTGCATATTGAAGATGTTGAGCGTTTCAGGCTTGGTATTATATTGCCTGATGCCTATAAGCACAATATTCAATCAGCTACCGACAGCCATTTGAAATACACCACTGAAAACGGTACAAAAAAGACTTATAAATTAGCTTGGTTTCGTGAAACCTACGGCGAGCTAATGAAAACGGATGAACTGTATCTTGGTTATTATTTGCATTTGATTCAGGATACCATTTTCCGTTATTTCGTTTATTCCTTGCATAATTGGGACCCATACCCGAAAGGGAATATTGAACGGCTACATAATGACTATAAGTTACTGAACAATTATGTAGTGAATGAATACAACATAAGCAAATCTTTGGTGATTCCTGAAGATATAACCGAGGAGCCGATT
>CALATN010000072.1 GCA_937891895.1 uncultured Clostridia bacterium | reverse complement strand
CGGACTTATGAGAAAGGGCGAAAGCGAGCAGGTTATCGAGGTTTTCAGAAACCAGCTTGACGCTAACCTTATCTATATTGACGCTACAGATCGTTTCCTTGACCTTCTCGCAGGTGTTTCCGAGCCTGAAAAGAAGCGTAAGATTATCGGCGGTGAATTCATCAAGGTGTTTGACGAAGAAGCAGGCAAACTCGAAGGTATCTCTTTCCTTGCTCAGGGTACAATCTACCCCGATATCCTCGAAAGCGACGGCGTAAAGGCTCACCACAACGTTGGCGGCCTGCCTGAAGATATGCAGTTTGAACTTGTTGAACCTGTAAAGCTTCTTTACAAGGACGAGGTTCGTGTTGTGGGCAAGGCTCTTGGTCTTCCTGCATCTATGGTTGACCGTCAGCCATTCCCTGGCCCAGGTCTTGGCGTAAGATGTCTTGGTGCAATCACACGTGACCGTCTTAACGCTCTCCGTGAAGCTGATGCTATTCTCCGTGAAGAATTTGACAACGCAAAACTCAACGAAACAGTTTGGCAGTATTTTATTGCTGTTCCTGATATGAAGAGCGTTGGTGTTAAGGACAGCAAGCGTTACGAGGGCTGGCCTGCAATCATCCGTGCTGTGAACACGACAGACGCTATGAGCGCAACAATCGAAGAAATCCCATACGAGCTTCTCCACAAGATTACTGCTCGTATCACTTCCGAGGTTGAAGGCATCAACCGTGTTCTCTATGATCTTACACCGAAGCCAATCGGTACTATTGAGTGGGAATAATCCACTCGCTACATATTACGTTTAGTTTGAATTCCAATAAATGAAAGGAAGTTATCACTATGGAAAAGATTTACACAGGCAAAACCAAGGACGTTTACAAGCTTGAAAACGGCAACGTAATGCTCAAGTTCAAGGACGACTGCACAGGTAAGGACGGCGTTTTTGACCCAGGCGAGAATACTGTTGGTCTTACAATCGACGGCATCGGCAAGGCTAATCTCCAGACTTCCGTTTACTATTTCGAAAAGCTCAAGAACGCAGGCATCAAGACTCACTACGTAAGCGCTGACATTGACAACGCTACAATGGAAGTTCTCCCTGCAACTGTTTTCGGTCACGGTCTTGAAGTAATCTGCCGTCTTGTTGCAACAGGCAGCTTCATCAGAAGATACGGCGAATATATGGAAGACGGTACTGTTATCGACGGCGGTTATGTTGAATGCACATTCAAGAATGACGCTAAGGGCGACCCACTCGTAACAAGCGAAGGTCTTGAAGTTCTCGGCGTTATGAACAAGGCTATGTTCGAAAGCATGAAGGAACAGACTCTCAAGATTACAAAGATTGTTGCTGACGACCTCAAGACAATCGGTCTTGACCTCTGGGATATCAAGTTCGAATTCGGTTACAACAACGATGAAGTTATCCTCATCGACGAAATCGCTTCCGGTAACATGCGTGTTTACAAGGATGGCAAGATTGTTGACCCTGTTGAGCTCACAAAGCTTATCAATAATAGATAATCGAATAATTTTACACAATAAATTAAGGGTACCGAATTTCGGTACCCTTTTTGTTATCTATCTCTCCCCGCAATCACACAATCATTGAACAGCTTGTCATAGCGCAGATTTCCGCTTGGAATAACAACGTAACCTACCTTGAGCGAAACTGCAAATTCGTGTTCCCCGCTCTTTACGGTTTCACCGTTGTGGGCAAGGATTTTTTCAGCAGCAGCCTTTGCATCAGCCTCGTTTTCAAGTTCGGTAATCAGCACGAACTCGTCGCCGCCTATTCTTATCGGAAGCATACTTTCATCGGAATACTCATCTATACGACGCAGGCACTCGGCAATTGCTATATCACCTGCGGCTGAGCCAAAAGTATCGTTGATATACATAAGGTGAACCATATCGAAGCAGATAACATACTTACCGCTTCTGGACTTGATATACTCATAAAGGTGGGACACGTCAAACTTTCTCTTACTGAACATAATAACAGCTCCTTCTTCATCGGTAACGTAAGCTGCCGCGTCAAGCTTAGGAAAAATCTCGGTGAACTTTCTGTTCTTGCGGAATTTTGACGGGGTAACTCCCCACAGCCGCATAAATGCGCGGGTAAAGACCTCATGGGAGTTGTAACCGTACTTCAAAGCGATGTCAAGGACAGACTCCTCCGTGTCAACCAGATCCTTTGCCGCAAGAGAAAGCTTTCTGCGCGAAATGTAATCGCTTATTCCTATATGCAGGGCACAGCGGAACATCTTCTGCAGATTTGACAGAGAATAACAGCACTTTTCCGCACATTGCTCGGGTGTAACCCCTGCAAGCAGATTTTCCTCAATATAGACGAGAGCAACAGACAGAATTTCAAATTTGTTCATAGTGATCACCATTGTTATGTTCGATATCGTAATTATATTCTAACACGTGCCTACAGATTTTTCTTGACGTTTTGAGGAAGGTTTATTTAACAATATAATAATTGCAATGGTGCAGATTATGTGGTATAATAGTATAATCGAAAGGAAGTGAAAAGATGTCTGTTGCAACCGAAGAACGTAAAACCGAAACTCCAAAGGCTGACGTGCCTGCTGAAATAGGACGCAGTAACCGTGCGGGTATGCTTGACCTGTTAAGAGGCTTTGCCATAATTTATGTAATGCTTTATCATCTGTTGTACGACCTGATTTTCTTCGGTGGAATGGACCTGAATTTCTTTTTTACAGACTGGTGGGAAACGGTGCATCAGCTGTTCCTGATAATACTTTTCGGCATTTCGGGAACGTGTGCAGGCTTTTCGAAAAACGTACTGAAGCGAGGTGCGACCCTGTTTCTTATGGGTGAGGCGCTGACTATCGGCACAGCGATTTTTGCTCCTGACAACCTTATCGTTTTCGGTGTGCTTTCCTGTTTCGGTGCGATAATGCTCATCTACGGCATAATTTCACCGCTTTTGAAAAAGCTTCCCAATTTAGTAATCTTTGTGTTGTTCACGGTGCTGTCGGTAATGTTTTTTGACTTTGCACGGAATGAGAGTCTGTTCCTGCTGTTCACCAAAATACAGCTTGACCTGCCAGACAACATCAACTACCTCTACCCGATTGGAATAACCGCCTCGGGATTCCGTTCGGCAGATTATTTTCCGCTGATACCGTACGGCTTCATCTTCCTTGCGGGTACGGCTTTTTCCGACTACGTAAAGAACGGTCAGCTGCCGCAGATTGTCTACAAGGCAAAGCTGCCCGTGATAAATTTCCTCGGCAGATATTCGCTCTGGGTATACATAATTCATCAGCCCGTATTTATGCTGATTACATATCTTATTTTCTGATTGAAAGGATTTCTCAAAATGGAGAATTTAACCAATATAAATGTTATCAAGGATATTTTTGAGCGTCACGGCTTTTCTTTCAGCAAAACGCTGGGACAGAACTTCCTCATCAACCCGTCAATCTGCCCGAAGATTGCCGAAATGGGCAACGCGGCCGAGGGATGGGGAGTGCTGGAAATCGGCACGGGTGTAGGTGTGCTTACCCACGAACTTGCAAAGCGTGCAGATAAGGTTGTTGCGGTGGAAATCGACGACAGACTTATCCCTATCCTTGAGGAAACCCTTGCGGAGCACGACAATGTGACCGTCATAAATGAGGACGTTATGAAGGCAGACCTTGCCGCTATAATTGACGAGCATTTCAAGGGACTGAAGGTTGCGGTGTGCGCAAATCTTCCGTACTATATTACGTCCCCGATTATTATGATGCTGCTGGAAAGCCGCCTGCCAATTGAGTCAATTACGGTTATGGTGCAGAAGGAAGCAGGAAAGCGTCTTTGTGCCGAAATGGGCAGCCGTGATACAGGTGCCGTGACAGCGGCGGTGCGTTACTATGCCGAGCCGAAATTGCTGTTCAACGTGTCAAGAGGCAGCTTTATGCCTGCACCGAATGTAGATTCCTGCGTGATACGTCTTGACGTTAACAAGGAGCCTGCCGTTGCGGTAAGTGACGAAGCGTTCTATTTCAAGGTTGTAAGAGGTGCATTTTCACAGCGCAGAAAAAACCTTTGCAACAGCCTTTCCTCAGCTATGGGAATACCGAAAAATGTTGTTACGGAGGCTGTAAAGGCGGCTGGTGTGTCCGAAAACGCACGTCCTGAGCAGTTACAGCTTAAAGACCTGGCGGCTGTGGCTGAGGAATTGAAAAAGATTGCAGAATAAATTGTGATTTTGCACAAAAACTTGATGTTAATTTCTTGCAAAAATCAAAAAAACAGCCGAAACGCTTGTATTTTTTTCGATTATCGGTTATAATGTAGTTAAGTTTCGAATATGATTTATCGGAACTAAAATCAGTAAAGGAGTGTTGTAAATGAACAGCGACCAGACTATGATGTTCTCTGTTGTCGATGACAAGGAATCCAATATCAGAAAAAATCTTACTATTGTTTATGACGCTCTGCGTGAAAAGGGTTATAACCCTATCAATCAGATTGTAGGGTATATTCTTTCCGAAGACCCGACATACATAACCACATACAACAACGCAAGAAGCCTGATACGTCATATTGACCGTGATGAGCTTCTGCAGGTGCTTGTTAAATCTTATCTCGGCGAATAAGAAAATAATGTGCGTTATGGATTTTTCTGTAACGCATTTTTTATTTTTCTAACCAAATTGAGATGAAATTGTAACCATTGTGTAGTTTTATTTCGGAAAGATTTGTGCTATTATATACTTGTGATAAAAAATAAGCGGCGGCTAAAAATAAGATTGTCCCCTTGGAAATTCTATTTGGAGGTCGCTTATGGTAAAAATTCTTATCACAGCAATGCTGGCAATTTCAATGCTGACTTTCAACGCTTCGGCAGAGGAATATGACAGAACTTCCCACGGCTACGGTCAGGGTACGCAGGTTGACGATTGCAACCGTCCCACAGGCGCAGAGATGTTCAATAACGAAATGGAGCAGTTCGGCTGCTACGCAATGCTT
>CALATN010000071.1 GCA_937891895.1 uncultured Clostridia bacterium | reverse complement strand
TTAGATGCTGTGGAAAAGTACAAACAGATTCTGTTTTATAAGAACCTTGGATTTTCATTGGAAGAAATAAAAAGAATACAATCTGCTACATATGATGGGCTTTTAGATATTTTGAAAAAGAAAAAAGAAGAACTATACGAATCTATTGAAAGAACCAAGGAGCATATAAGAGCTATTGATAATCTTTGCGAAGGTAATTCGAAAAAAACTGCTTTTTCGGAAATGCTTCTGCTACCGTTTGAGGATGATATTGATATTATCGGTAAATGGCACTTGTGCGGCAAGCTTATTGATGAGAACGATCTTACATCCTTAGAAGAAATAAAGGATGACATGGTGGACAAAGAAATTATTTTGATGCCTGGAGGGGCGTTTTCATGGAAATATTTTTGGACCAAAGGAATATTGTACAGGATTTCTCCAAAATACAAATTTGCAATACCCAATATGTATAGAAAGGTTGAGCATCAGGGAAACAGATATATAATCGTTCAATTTATGAGCGACAACTGCATTGATAACGGGAAAGAAACAATAATGCTAATGTATCGCCAAATCGATAATGTTGCATATACGGAGTATCAGATACGTCCCAATATTGACAAAACCGATTTGCCATTTGTTGATGACCAAGCTGGACATGGAGCATGGGCAGTTGTAGATTTTGTTCCGGATGTATGTGATTTTACCCCTGATTTATCATATAGCGATGAGGACGATCTATACGTGATTGATATAAAATTCTTGTCGAGAGGTGTATGTATGAAAACTGTTCGCTATGCTTCGGGATTCGGCAGCCAAATGCTTCGATACACAAAAGGCTTTGTGCTTAATGATACGGAAAGAACAGCCGAGGAATATTTAATTAAATCAATAAACGACAAGGAATACCTTTTTGTTCAGCACAAATCAGGAGATTATTTTTACGGTGGGAAAGTTCCACATTGGTATGTTTTTAAAAGAAAGGATAAATTATAATGCTTGTACTATGTTCAAATGGCTTGTCAAGCGAATTGCTTATGGAGCAAATGCGTGAAAAAACTGTAGGATGTAAAACTGCGGCACTTGTTGTTACTGCTGACAATGAATACAAGGAAAACAATTATCACGTTCAGCGTTGCAAATCTGAACTTGAAGCTTTAGGACTTTCTGTTGATATTTTTGATTTGGATAAGCAATCTGCTGAACTTCTGCTTGATTATGATATTGTTGAATTTATCGGCGGCAACCCTTATTACCTGCTCAATTCGATACGAGAACATAACTCTGCTGATGTGCTTAAAAAGATTGCAAAAGACAAGTGTTTGATTGGCTGGAGTGCGGCGGTATTTGTGTTCAGTCCCACACTTGAACTTGTTAATCTATATTCGCCCGAAATGAATTTTCTCAATTTGACGGATTTAAGAGGAATTGCAATTACCCAAATTGAAACGTTGCCCCATTACAGCAAATTCTGTCAGAGATTTGAACGCTTTGAAGAAACTTGCTGTGAATATGAACAGGAACACGATACAGAGGTTATTCGTATAAATGACGGTGAGGGAATTATTATTATGGGCGACCAAAGAATTATTTGCCGTATATAACAAAAAGACCGAGGAAAACCTCGGTCTTTCTTATTATTCCACTTTCTTTTCAGCGGTAAGAGTCAAATCATTTCCGTCCGAGTCAACCTTAAGCACGGAGTACGGCTCGATATCGTCGGCGATGATTGTTCTCGCAATCATTGTTTCAAGCTTGCGCTGGATAAATCTCTTGAGGGGACGTGCGCCGTAAATCGGGTCGTAGCCGTTCTTTACGATATATTCCTTTGCCTCGTCGGTAACCGAAATATCAAGCTGTTTGCTCTTCAGACGGTCACGAAGGTCGTTCAGCATAAGGTCAATAATCGGGTAGATTTCCGTCTTGGTCAGCGGCTTGTAGAACACGATTTCATCAAGTCTGTTCAGGAATTCGGGGCGGAAATGTCCTTTCAGCACACGGTTGACCTGCTCTCTTGCCTCGTCGGAAATTACTCCGTTTTCGTCGATACCGTCAAGGATATAGTCGGAGCCGAGGTTTGAGGTGAGAATGATGATTGTGTTCTTGAAGTCGATTGTTCTACCCTGTGAGTCTGTAACACGTCCGTCGTCGAGGATTTGCAGGAGAATGTTGAACACATCTGGGTGTGCCTTTTCAACCTCGTCGAAAAGTACTACCGCATAAGGCTTACGGCGTACCGCTTCGGTAAGCTGTCCGCCCTCGTCATAGCCGACATAACCCGGAGGAGCTCCGATAAGGCGGCTGACGCTGTGTTTCTCCATATATTCGGTCATATCCATACGGACGATGTTGTGCTCATCATCGAAAAGGGTCTGGGCAAGCGCCTTTGCAAGCTCAGTTTTACCAACACCAGTCGGTCCCATAAAGAGAAACGAACCAATCGGGCGGTCTGGATCCTGAATACCTGCACGGGAACGAAGAATTGCTTCGCTTACCTTCTGCACGGCTTCTTCCTGACCGATTACACGCTGGTGAAGAATTTTATCAAGGTTGAGAAGCTTTTCACGCTCCCCTTCCATCAGCTTGGAAACAGGAATACCTGTCCATCTGCCGACAATTCGTGCAATTTCTTCCTCGGTAACCTTGTCACGCAGGAGGTTGTCAGCCTGTTCCTTCTGCTTTTCGGCAGCAGCTTCCGCTTCTTCAAGTTCTTTTTTGAGTGTGGGCAGCTTGCCATATTTCAGCTCAGCGGCCTTGTTCAGGTCGTGAGTTCTTTCTGCTGCGGCAATTTCACCGTTGGTCTGCTCAATATCCTCACGGAGCTTCTGCAGACGGGAAATGGTTGTCTTTTCATTTTCCCAGCGTGCCTTCATTTCTGCAAATTCCGCACGCATTTCAGCAAGCTCACGCTGGATTTCCGCAAGCTCCTCTGCGGCAAGCTTGCTTTCCTCCTTTTTCAACGCTGTTTCGGCAATTTCATCCTGCATAATCTTTCTTGCAAGGTCATCCATTTCTGCAGGCATGGAGTCCATTTCAGTTTTGATAAGCGCACACGCTTCGTCAACAAGGTCGATTGCCTTGTCAGGGAGGAAGCGGTCGGTAATGTATCTGTTGGAGAGGACTGCGGCTGTGATAAGTGCGGAGTCCTGAATTTTTACGCCGTGGTAAACCTCGTAGCGCTCCTTTAAGCCACGGAGGATTGAGATTGTATCCTCAACGGTAGGCTCGTCTGCCATAACTGGCTGGAAACGTCTTTCGAGGGCGGGGTCCTTTTCGATGTATTTGCTGTACTCACCGAGGGTTGTTGCACCGATACAATGGAGCTCGCCACGTGCAAGCATTGGTTTAAGCAGGTTGCCTGCGTCCATTGCGCCGTCGGATTTACCTGCGCCTACAATTGTGTGGAGCTCGTCGATAAAGAGGATAATTCTTCCATCGGATTTCTTTACCTCGTTGAGTACGGCTTTCAGACGTTCCTCAAACTCGCCGCGGAACTTTGCACCTGAAATCAGGCTGCCCATATCAAGGCTGAACAGCTTGCGCTCTTTAAGGTTATCAGGCACGTCGCCGCGCACGATACGCAGGGCAAGGCCCTCAACGATTGCGGTTTTACCTACACCAGGCTCACCGATAATAACAGGGTTGTTCTTAGTCTTACGTGAAAGTATACGAATTACGTTTCGGATTTCACTGTCACGTCCGATTACAGGGTCAAGCTTGTTCTGACGTGCAAGCTCAACCAGGTCCTGGCCATACTTTTTCAGCACGTCGTAGGTTTCCTCGGGATTGTCGCTTGTAACACGCTGGTTACCTCTTACGTCCTTGAGGACTTCGAGAAATTTCGGTTTGGTGATTACAAAAGTGCTGAAAAGCTTCTGGAGCTTATCATTTGCCGTGTCAAAAAGTGCAAGCATAATATGCTCAACGGAAACGAAGTCGTCGTGCATTGTCTTGGCTGTATTTTCTGCGGAGTTAAGGGTATTGTCAACATCGCGTGTGATGTATACTGTACCTGCTTCACGGCCGCTTCCCGTTACCTTGGGAATTTCCGCTATACGTTTTTCGATTACACTTTCAAATGCGGATGCATCTGTACCCATTTTTGTAATAAGCTGTGGAATAAGACCGTTTTCCTGTCTTAAAAGTGACAGCAAAAGGTGCTCCTGTTCAACATTCATATTGCTGTATTCAATGGCAATACTCTGTGCTTCATTGATTGCGTCAAGTGATTTCTTGGTGAATTTCTGTGCGTTCATAATGTTTAACCACCTTTCTGTTTTGTCCGTGAAACGGATGCGTTGCATTAATATTTATTTTAACACATAATAGTGCTTAAAATCGACTGTTTTTTTCGTTTATTCCTACAAAACATTTATTTTGTGAATACTGCTGTATTTGGGATTATCCGAATTGTTGAAGCGTTACAACATTTTGTCGAAAAATGTCGAAATATGTCGGATTGTGTCGAAAATTTATAGTTGATTTACGGAGTCGCTTCACTTATAATGTTATCTGTTGGCTGACAGATATTATTGGAATTAAGGAGATATATAATGAATACTATTGCTACAATAGAAACTGCAAAGGGATTGCTTCGCTACATATTATTCAGCACTGATTCAAATGAGGATATACATTACGGAATAACTGTCAACTCCAGACTATTCGGAGATGAAACTGCTACACTTTATGAAATAAGCACTGATTGCGTATTCGTAAGCAGACTGATGAATATGCTTGCTGACAATATGGTGCTGCCGTCAACCTTCAGGGAGGTTGTGGAGGAATATGTTTCTGCGGCTATGACGATTTAAGTTGCAAAACATAGAAATTCTATTCAGCTTGAGTCTCTGCTCTATAAAGAACATCCCACATCCAACCATATTTGCGATATCGAATATAATTTGGATCTTTATCAGAGGGCTCCCTGCCGTCAGGAGTATTATAAGCATCAATTTCAAGCTGCAAAAGTTCGTCTAAAAGCTGTTCATATTCATTTTCAGACAAATCAATAGTCATTAAACAAGGAGCAGACTTACAAAACCCAAGTTTTTCTAAATTCTCATCTGCAACAAGCAAATTAATTTTAATATTTGGCCATATATCAGGTAAAAGAACACTAATTTGATTGTATAATACTTTGTCAACATTCAAGTAAATCACAGACATTTCATCCTTTACTTAATTCTATATTACAAATTTATGATATCATAAATTCAAAACTGTTCCAAAAATTAATGAACACTCTACTAATACCCTGAGTAAATCGAAATAACATTTTTCACCCTTGACAAAGTTGCAGAAATGTAATATAATAAATTATTACCGAGGAGGAAGTCTGAAAATAAATTTTCAGACACGAGTTTTGTTTTCTGAACTGTTGTTCAGAATTTCGTATGGCTCACAGCGTTGAGCTTGAAGCCACAAAACATCGAGAGAGGAGGACATACGCTTCTGACGAAGCGCAGTCATGCTATGGATAAGACTTCTTTCAAAACCATTGCTGAAAACCGCAAGGCAAGGCATGAATATTTTATCCTTGACAGCTATGAGGCAGGCATTGAGCTTGTTGGCACGGAAGTCAAGTCTATCCGCAGAGGCGGTGTCAATCTCAAGGACAGCTGGTGTTCAATTGATGACGGCGAGCTCTGGATCAAGGGTATGCACGTTTCTCCTTACGACCACGGTAACATTTTTAACCGTGACCCGATGAGAGTACGCAAGCTGCTGCTCCACAAAAAGCAGATTATGCAGCTTTTGGGCAAGGTAAAACAGGAGGGCCTGACGCTTATTCCTATTTCGATTTACTTCAAGGGCTCTATGGTTAAGGTTCAGGTCGGTCTTTGCAAGGGTAAAAAGCTCCACGACAAGCGTGACGATATGGCGGCAAGAGCTGCCAAGCGTGATATTGAGCGTACTATCAAGGAGCAGAACAGATAACACGGGGCTTTGCCTCGTATATGGGGATGTAAAGGTTTCGACGGGGATTTTGAAACATGATAAGCGAGCAGAGAAGCGCAAATCTCTTTAAAAGGCGCACGTTTTAAAATTAGACGACAACAATAATTTTGAATTAGCAGCTGCTTAATTGCTGCTCGTCTGACCGTTGATTACCACGGCTTCGGATCAGGCGTCGATTAGTGGTGAACGTTACACGGAAATGCCTGCGTCTGTGTAATGTATTGCAGGCTACTGAGCATAGCGGTGTGTTTGTCCACGGCTATGCGAGGGAATGTCAATGACAAACTACGCTCGTAGAAAGTTGTGCGGATAGATTTTCGGACACGGGTTCGATTCCCGTCATCTCCACCAGCGCGGCACCCGCGCAGCCAATCCGTTTCTCACTTTGTGAGGGACGGATTTTTTTCTGCTCGGTAACGTTCTGCGCTATTCACTCAACTTTTTTTCACATATATTTTGTGGTTGAAGGAGTCTTGGTTTTCCAAGGCTCTTTTTTCTTTCTCTGCAATTATAGTATAACTATGTATTGTGTATAAATTGTGATATTTTTATGGATATATAGTAAAAATTAGCACTCTTGATTTAAGAGTGCTAATTTATTTGATGTTTGTATAGTAAAATACTGCAAGCTGTGTTCTGTCACGTAGTTCAAGCTTTTCAAGTATTCCACTGATATAGTTGCGAACTGTGCCCTCACTCAGGAACAGCTCGGATGCGATTTCCTTATTGCTCAACCCCTCGGAAACAAGGATTATTATTTCCTGCTCCTTTTCGCCGATATCATATTTGCTGAAATCAAAATCAGGCTTGCTGTTCATTATCACAGGAAGCTTGCTGATAACTTTTTCTCCGAACACGCTTTGTCCGTTCATCACGGCTTCGAGAGCGGGTGCGATGCCTTCAAAGTCCTGTTTGAGTATGTAACCCTTTGCTCCGATTGTCAGGGCTTTTACGATATACTCGTCGTCGGAGAAGGTTGTGAGGTAGAGAATTTTTGCTTCGGGATTTGCGGAAATAATCTGCTCCCCTGCTTCGAGTCCTGTCATTCCATCCATACGTATATCCATCAGCATTACGTCAGGCTTATGCTCATTATACAAGGCAATTGCTTCGCTTCCGCTGCTGCCCATAGCCATAACGCTGATATGGCCTGTACTTTCAAGAATTGTTTTCAGTGACAGCGCAACAAGCTTATCGTCATCAACAACAACTATATTCATAACAAATCTCCTTGTTCAGATTATTTTTTCGGCACGCTTACAAAAACCTTAAATCCGTGCTCCGATGGGGTGAAATTGATTATTCCGCCGACGGCGCTTACTCTTTCACGCATATTTGACAGGCCTATTCCTGTATCGGCAATTGCATCCGTACACTTTCCGTTATCGGAAAATGACAGCTGATAGAAGGCGGGATGTTCACGTATTACAACGGAAATTCTGTCGCCGCTGCTATGTTTTATGACGTTGGAAACACATTCTTTTATGATACCAATAAAGCACATTCTTATATTCTTAGGCATATTCTCGGAAAAATCGCACTCAATTTCCGTATGGTACTTTTCTTCGAGCGGCTTTACGGCTTCATTTACGGCGAGGTGCAAATCAATAGAGGTATCGTGCAGATTATGTACACTGTTGCGGATACTTGTCATAGCGTTGTCCAGGGTATCCTTCAGGCTTACCAGGTGCTCCTTCATTGCTTCGTCCTTATTTATTACGATAAGTGCGCCCAGCTGGAGAATTGAACGTGTAAGCATATGCCCGACGTTGTCGTGGATTTCGCGGGCGATACGGTTTCGCTCATTCATTGTGGCAAGGTTTATTTCGTAGTCCTGATTTTCACAAAGCTGCTTATTTTTTTCATTCAACAGGATATTCATTTCCTCGGAATTGTCCCTTACGTCGATAAGCTTTTTCTCGGCGGCTTCGAGGCGGGTTGTTGCTCTCCACAGCATAAATGCGACTATTGTGCTTGCTATCAGAAGTATAAGCTGTGTATCGGTAAGGTTACCATAAGATATGATTGTGGCAATGGGAACAACGACTGCAAGCCAGCAGCGCTTGCTGCTGAAAAAGTCGTAGAAGAACACGGGTGACACGCAGAGAAATGGTGGGGCAACAAAACAGAGTATGCTGCTTATTATTTCGGTTGCAAGTGAAATACGGCTGTCCGAAAAACTCTGGTTAAGGGCTGAAAGTCCGATTACTGCGAGAAAGGCAATAACTGGCATAAAGGCTGTTTCAAAGCTGATGAGGGAAATTCCGCACAAAAGCAGTATTACAGCTTTATCCGCAAGTCTGTTCATAGGTCACCTCCGTTACATTTATCAGATTTATTTTACCACAAAAATGCAAGGCTGTCCACAGTAATATGACATTTGTCACATAAGGTTCTGACTTTTTACACTTACAAATGCAGAATTTTTGTTATATAATCAGAGTGTACCAAAGATAAATTATCCGAAAGGAATGGAGAATATTATGGCTGAAACAATTGTTAAAATTGAAAATCTTGTGAAGCGCTACAAGGATCTTATTGCTCTTGACCATCTCAATCTGGAAATCAAGCAAGGCGAGGTTTACGGACTTCTCGGTCCGAATGGTTCGGGCAAGAGTACCACTATCAACTGTCTGCTTTCGCTGCTGACTTTTGACAAGGGCAACATTGAAATCTTCGGCGAGAAGATGACCCCTGACAATTACAATGTGAAGAAGAATATCGGTATCATTATGCAGAATGTTGCGGTTTTTGATGAGCTTACGGTATACGAAAACATTGATTATTTCTGCGGGCTTTACATCAAGGACAAGGCTGAGAGAAAAAAGTGTGTTGAGGATGCTATTGCCTTTGTTGAGCTTGATGAGTTCAGGAAATTCTATCCGAATAAGCTTTCAGGCGGTTTGTTAAGGCGCTTGAACATTGCCTGCGGTATTGCTCACAAGCCTAAGCTGATTATTCTTGATGAGCCGACGGTTGCGGTTGACCCGCAGAGCAGAAACAAAATTCTTGAAGGTATTCAGCAGCTTAATCAGAATGGTGCGACGGTTATTTACACTTCTCATTATATGGAGGAGGTTGAACAGATCTGCACTCGCATTGCAATCATCGACAAGGGCAAGAAGATTGCTGAGGGCACAAAGGAAGAACTGAAAAAGATGATTCGTAACACTGAAACGGTTACGATTGAGATTATTGACATAGCTGATGATGTAAAGAAGAAAATCAGCGAACTTCCTCACGTTTACAGCGTGGAATTTTCCGACGGCAGGCTTGAGGTGAAATGCTCCGACGGCAAGCATAATCTTATCCGTATTCTTGGTGTACTTCAGGAGTGCGGTCTGAACTTCGGCAGGGTTTATTCCGAGCTGCCTACACTTAACGATGTATTCCTTGAAATCACGGGCACGGCACTTCGTGATTCTGAATGAAAAGGAGCTTTGATATGTTTTTTCATCACTTCAAATATGATTTTCTGACCTGTATCAGAAATAAGGGGCTTATTTTCTGGCTGATACTTTTCCCTGCTGTTCTCGGCACGCTTTTCAAGGTTGCTTTTTCGGGGATATATGATTCCGTTGCGGTTTTCAAGGCTATTCCTGTTGCGATTGTAACGGTTGAGGAAAATGCTGTTTTTGATGAAGTCATTTCTGCAATTTCCGAGGGTGACGAGGCACTTTTCACGGTTACTGAAGCTGACGAGGCAACTGCGCTTGAAATGCTTGAAACGAAGCAGGTTACGGGTATAATTTATGTTGCTGAAGACCTTTCTCTTACGGTTGGCAATGCGGAAGATATGAACTCATCAGCAGCAATACAGCAATCAATTATCAAGGGATTTGTTGAGCAGTATGAGATACAGAAATCCATTATCACGGACACGGTGACAAGCTCACCTGAAAAGCTTGAAGCAGTTATTGAGGCTATGTCTGCAGAAATTGCCCCTAACGACAACATTCCTCTTACTGAGGGTGACACAGACAATATGCTTTCCTATTTCTACAATCTTATGGCTATGGTTGCGCTGTTCGGTTCTGTTACGGGTCTGCACATTGCTACCTGCTCTCAGGGTAACCTTTCTTCCCTTGGTGCAAGAAAATGCTGTTCACCTGCAAACAAACTGATTGCTACGGTTGCTTCTCTTTGCGGAAGTATACTTGCACAGAGCATCTGCACGATTATTTCCACAACTTATCTTGTTATTCTCGGCATTGATTTCGGAACACGTCTTCCGTTGGTTTATCTTGCGGGTATTGTGGGAAGTATAATGGGCGTTTCGCTTGGCTTCTTTATCGGTTCATTCGGCACGGCAAGCGAGGACGTGAAGAATGGTGTTTCTATGGTGATTTCTCTTGCATGCTGCTTCTTCAGCGGACTTATGGTTTCAAACATGAAAGCGGTTGTTGCGATGTATGCGCCGTGGTTCAACCTGATTAATCCTGCAGCTGTTATTTCCGACGCTTTCTACTGTCTTAACATTTACAGCGACTACGAACGCTTTACAGAAAAGATTGTTACTATGCTTATTATGGCTGTTATTTTCACGCTGGGCGGCTTTGTGCTGACAAGGAGGAAAAGATATGCAAGTCTTTAAAACATTTATGAAAATTGCAAAGAGAAAGCTTCCGATTGTACTTATGTATGCGTGGATTTTCATTGTGCTTCTGATTATGTTCACGGCTTACGGTCCGCAGGATGTTTCCTTTGAGGAAGAAAGTCTGGGTGTTTGCGTTATTGATGAGGACAACACAGACGCAAGCCTTGCGGTAACGGACCACATTTCAAAGTCACACAAGCTTATTGAGCTTGAAAATGACAAGGATGAAATCATTGACGCACTTTATTACACACGTGTTGACTATGTGCTGGTTATAAAGGAAGGTTACTCCGAAAAGATAGCAAACGGTCAGACAGACAATCTTTTTGAGAATTATCAGCTTCCTGACAGCTATGCGGGCGTGTACCTTGAAAATGACATTGACCTTTACATCCGCACTCTCAGCAGTTATATTGCGGCGGGAAATGATGCTGAAACTGCTGCTTCACTTACTGCTGAGGCACTTGATTATGAAATTGACGTAACAATCGAAACTTTCAGCGATGAGGCTGAAGGTGCAGGTATGAATCAGGGCACATATTTTTACTTCCGCTATCTTGTTTATATTCTGCTTTCGGTATTCATCACTATGCTTTCTGGTATTCTTATTACTATTCTGCGCAAGGAAGTTCGTGACAGGTCAAACTGTTCTGGTACGCCGTCACTTTCGCAGACAATGCAGATTATTGCGGGTTGCATAGTGCTTGTACTGATACTGTGGGTTGTATTTATGATTATTGCTATGATTTACAAGGGCGGCATATTCAGCGCAAATGAACTTTATGCGGTACTCAACAGCTTTGTTTTCACGCTTATTGCAACGGCAATTGCTATCCTTGTTGCGGCACTTGTTTCCAACAACAGTGTGATAAATCTTGTTTCAAACATTATTTCTCTTGGAATGAGCTTCCTTTGCGGCGTTTTTGTTGACCAGGCTCTTCTTGGCGGAACAGTTCTGAGAATTGCAAAATTTCTTCCTGCGTACTGGTATGTCCGTGCGAATGACATTATTGCAGGCAAGTCAGAGATTGCTTTTGATGCGGGTGAGGTTATGTCCTGCATCGGTATTCAGGCGATTTTCGCTGTGGCGCTGTTTGCTGTGGTAATTCTTGTATTCAGGACAAAGCAGACTGCTAAGTAAATAAAAAAACAAGGATATTGAGGCTGATCAATATCCTTGTTTTATTGCAATATTACTCTATTTCCTTAAGGCCCTGTTCGTACAGTGTAACATTTATTTCATCAAAGCTGCAGCCGTGCTGGACAGAAAAAATAATTGCAGAATCACGTGTATCACGGGCATATAACTGTCTGTAGCCTGCATATTTCAGCAGTGCCTGTATTTCGTCAAATTCCAGCTTCATTCCGATTGAGATTGCTATAAGCTTATCCCTTGAAGGTTTTTTTCTTCCTTCAAAAATCTGGTATACGTATGCTCTGTTAAGGTTTGTATGCTTTACAATGTCAGATTTTTTACATCCCTTTTTCTCAATCAGACAATTAAGATACTCAGACAGATTTTCCTCGCTGATAAGATTATCCGAATGTTTGTCAATATAATCACTGAAATTACTGATTTCAGAAAGATGATTTTCAAGGTCTTCTGTTTTCAAAATAGTGCTCATACTACTCTCCTGTTATTGATTTTAAAATTTATTTATGTTATTATAATAACATTACATAGCAAAAAAATCAACTGTTTTAAGGTAATCATTATGGAATATAAAGTTATAAGTGAGCTCGACAGAGATGAAAACGGTACTGTTGAGCTTGTGAAAAAAAAAGAAAGCAAACGTTTCATACGTCGGACAATATTTGGCAGGATTAAACTGTATGATACTCTGAAAAAGCTTTCGCATCCTTTCCTACCGCAGATAATAACAGTGGATTATGACGGCAAAAACACTGTTATTATTGAGGAATACATTGAAAATATCGGCGATCTTAGCTGTCTTGAAAGCGAGCAGGAACTGGTTACAGCTTTTTGTGAGCTTTGTGATGTACTTGAATTCATTCATAAAAACGGAATTATTCACCGTGACATAAAGCCTTCAAATATTCTTGTTGCAAATGACGGTCACATTCGACTTATTGATTTTGACGCGGCAAGACAGCACAAGGATGATGCGTTGGCTGACACACGTTATCTTGGTACGAAAGGCTATGCTGCACCTGAACAGTTCGGCTTCAGTCAGACTGACATTACGGCTGACATATATGCTCTTGGTGTTACTATGAAAGCGGTTATGGGACAACTTGCCGAAAACAGAAAATATCGTGGAATAATCCGCAGATGCACAGAATTTGACCCTGTCAACAGATATCGGAATGCATCAGTTGTCAAGCATAGTCTGAGGCTTGGGAAAAAACGTTACTGTATTGAAGCTGCGGCGCTGGTTATTTGTGCAGCTTTGGTTACGAGTGCTGTTCTGCTCATTAACTGTCAGAACAGCAATGCAGATGTTTATATAACAGAGGCATCGTCTGCGGAAACAGTCAATGATACTACTGTAGCAACAGCGGAAATTATTACAGCTTTTTCTGAAACAACTGCACCGCAGACAGAAGCAACAACCACTGTTCCCGAATCAGCAAAGACATCTGTCACAACTACTGAAACGATTACTGAAACAATTACTGAAACAATTACTGAAGAAACAACTACACAAGCAACTGCTGCATCAACAACTGTTCCGATTACTGAAGCAGAAGCACACACTGAGATTTCATTTTCGGTTGCCGAAGCTTATGATATTTCGGAAGAAGGCTTTGAGCTTATTTCGCCTCGCAATGAAAAGTTAGTCCCGAAAGTTGCACAGGAAGAAATTGAAGATGGTTTTTACAGTGAATATTTTGTTGACGATTACAGATTTGTAGATGACAGGGCAATACATGGGAGATGGCAAGCGATTGCGTTAATGGATACATTTGACCCGAAGCTGATAAAAAAATATTTCTTGAGCGGTGATGAAGAGCATATGAAAAGTCCCGAAATAGGTCATATTCAGGAAATCGAATTTGGTAATGACGGGCTTTGTTTTTCTTATTACAACACCTATGCAAACATATCAAAATGGACGCACGGTGCTATAACAAATGATTATTTTATTTATTATAAGAACATTTCAGGATATTATATTTTCAGAATCGATGGCGTTGATTATCTGTTTGTAGAAGGTAAGCTGAATGACGGTGATTTGAAGGATGACGGAGTTGCTCAAAGTTGTGTTGTTTTCAAAAAGTTTATCAAGGATGAAAAAAAGTCTGCTGTTACAACGCCAAAAACAGAAACCGCAAAGCAAATGATTGAGCGGACAATTATTTCTCCGACCGATGACAGCAGCATTGAAGGATTTGAAAAAAAACTTGCTGAGGACGGTTACTATTACGATTTTTATCATAATGAATACACGTTTGTCACTGACGAGAATATAATCGGGAAATGGGAAACCATTGATTTCACATATGATGCCGATAACTGGCTTTATGTTGAAGGAAAGAGCACTGACAACCTATGGATTAAGAATGTCGAATTCAAGTCTGACGGAAAGTATATATACTATAACAAAAAAGACCTGGGCGGCGCAGTGGGTAAATGGACATACGGTCAGGTTGTTACTTTTGAAGTAAACAATTATTTTGTAAACAGATATTATCTTTATAGCATCAATAACAAGGAGTTTTTGTTTATTGAATTTAAAAACGGTGATTATATGAATGATGAATTTCATAACCCTGGTTGGTATGTATTTAAAAAAATATAGCTGACAGCTAACCAAATTTTATCAAAAACCTGCTATAATGGAATTGATACACAATGTATCAGTTCTATTAAGCGGGTATTTTTGTCCGTAATCAAAGGGGAAGATTATATGAAGAAGATTGCTCTTGCGCTTGTTATGGCGATGCTGCTTACTGCTTGCGGCAGTGCCGGAGACGGAGCACAGACAACCGATTTGGAAACAACGACAGAAGTTATTGCAGAAGTAACAGAAACCGTAGAAACAACCGAAGCAGTTACAACAACTCAGGAAACAACAACCACTGAAGCTACCACAACAACTGTTGTGACTACAACTACAGAAATGACGACGACAACTGCTTCTCCCGAAGAAATACTTGCTGTAGTTTCGTCTGACAAGCTTACAGACGATACCCTGGAATTCTTTGACCGTACAAATTCATTCCGAGAAAAGGAAGACGTTGACAAACTTGAATACTCAGAAACCCTTGAGGGATGTGCAAAAGGTCTTACCGATGCCTTTTCAAAATCCGGCTCATTCTATACAAATTTTGATAAGAATGAATTCTGTGAGAATTACTTTGCGGAAAATGGTATTGAATATACCAACTATGATTTCAGCTATGGAATGACCTTCAGTTATGGTGTTTACATAATTTTCAACACGATTTCCTTCGACAGAAGCGCACAGGAAAAAATGAGCGACTCTATCTGGGAATATGCAGGCTTCTATTATGACCCTGACAGCCTTTTCTGGGCAGTTATTTACTTAACCGATGATGAGATGCCTGAAAAGAACAGTGCTGACAGCGGAATTGATATTTATTTTGACAACTCTACTCAGTTCGATACTCTGAATACATATCTGCGTGCTCTTGTATATGACGATTATGAAGCGTATCTGGCGATTACCGAAGCGCCTGACAATGATGAAACTCGCGATGACTTTGATTACAACAAGAAAAATTATGTAGGTGTTGATATGGGAAGTATTCTGTATTATGAAACTGAGCTTAACCCGCTTTACGGTTATTCAAACACTGACTACAAGGTAATCGAATTTGACAGTGACGGAAGTTACAGTATAGATATTAACACTTTCGGAGATGCGTATGGTGTTGTAAGAATCGATGAAAGCTCCACAGGCGGATATTATGTTTCAGGTCACGTAAGGTACAGCCCTTTCTTCAATGTTCAGTAAAAATTCATAAAGCAAGCCGCAGCTATCGCATAATTGATAGCTGCGGCTCGTTTATTTGTTAAGAAAATTGTGCTGCTTTTTTATTCTGTCCGCTGCAAGTCTGCGGAATTCAGCAGGTGCCTTGATTTCAATGACGGGTCCAAAGCTCAACAGACGAATGAGCAGCTCTGTTTCGTCGGATTTGTCGTACCACAGCTTAACTGTACATACACCTGTTTCAAGGTCACGCTCGGTATATTTTTCGTAGGTTGCAAACTCCATCATAAACCGCTCTACGCCGTTGCGTTCTGTAGTAACTTCTACGGTTACGGGCTCTGCACATTTACGCTGGGAGAAATACTCGGTCATATCTGTTTCATACTCCGCTTTATGCTTTATACTTCTGACGGAAATTACTCTGCCGAGGTTGATAAGACCATTGCTCCAATGACGGTCACGGTAGGCGGCACAATAAATTCTGAATTTATCGTTCTTGCGGGAATATTCCAGCTTAAGTGGAAGGAAGTGGCCGTGCTTCCGCTCATTTCTGCCTGACAGAAACTCTATATCGAGCACCTCTTTTGCTGTAATTGCATTCACGATTGTGCGGAAATTCCTTATGTAATTTTCATCTGTATAAGGGTCGCCGTCGCTGAAAACGTCGGTGCTTCTGAACATTGAAATATCAAAAAGAGGTTTGATATTTTCAAGATGCTTATCAAGCTTTTCGGCTGTGCCTTCAGCGAGAAACAATCTGAATTTCGGGTCGGAAAGCTGTGCTTTGAGCCAACGTTTTTGAAGCTCGGTAATGATGCTTCGCGGCTTATTTGTCAACACGGAAACAAAGCTTTTACCGTCCTTTGACGAAAGCAGGCCCCAGTCTGAACTACCGTTTTTAGGCACAAGCTTCTGCGGTATAAACAATGCTGAATCAGCAAATGCTTCCTCAGAAATTGTGTTATAGATGTCGCTTTCGGTTATTTCGTTATTTGCAAGGATTTTCGCTGCTGTACGGTAATATGCGCCGTACAGCTCGCTGAAAATGTTAATCTTTCTTTTCATCACAGTACATCCTGTTCATTCTTTCTATGTCGTTGTAAAACTTACTGCGGATTTCCTCGTTGCCGCCTTCTACGGAAATTATGCGTCCGATAAAGCTTTTTGCCCAGTGCATTATTTCGTTGGGGTCAAAGACGTCGGCGGTAAATCTGAAGGTGTTTTCCGCAACCCGCTCAACCGTGCCGCAGCGTTTTTCGCGTTCAAGGCGGTTAACGATGAAGCTTTCATTTTTCTCGTCTGCGTATATGGTAAGTGTTATTGGTTCGACGTGTCCCAGGTCGGTTCTTCTTCCGAAGGATACGCCGAAGCATTTCTGTTCATTCTTTATGTACATCTTGAACAATTCGTCATACTCTGCACAGCTTTCCCCGATTTTTACGGATTTGATACTGTCGAGTCGTACAGAGTTGAAACGACGGTAATTGCTGTTATACATAGCGAGGTATCGTCTGCCTGTCTGCATTGAGGAGAGTATTCTGAACGGCACTCCGCTGAATTCGGGAAGCTCGCCTGTTTTTTCCCTGCCGAAGCTTTCGTAGGAGATAAAACGTTTTTCCTCGATTGCGGTTACGATATCAAGCAGGATTTCATCCTCAAGGGTATGGACGATATAGTTATGCTTGTTAAGAATGATATCATTTTTCAGATTGGCAGCTTTAAGCAGGCTATTGCCCACAACACCAAACACGCTTGCTTCGGAAGCGAATTTTACGGCATTATCAAGTCCGTCATACTCCTCGAAAAAGTCATTTGCTGTGTCGGGAGAAAGGCTGAAATAGTCGGTTTTGCCGTGTTTTTCCTTAACAAACACACCTTCCTCGACGTACTCCTTGAGCTTATTGCGGACGGTCTGTTCGTCGAAAAACTCGTCGTAATCATCATCAAGTCGGCTGACAAGCTCTTTCAGGGTCAGGCTTTCGCCGTCCGAAAGAATATCAATCAGGAGGAAGTGAAGCTTTATATCATTATCGGTAAAGCTTTTGGAATAGTAGGCTTTATAGAGCGGGTTTTCGCTGATATGTCCGCTGTCCACGGAGATACAGACCTTTTTGCCGCGCTGTGAATTATCGGTATGTATACAGTCGCCCAGCCAGCTTTCCACGCGGCGCTTTTCGTCGTCGTAGGTACGGCTGCTTTTTGCGTTGAAATCGTTTCTTACCTTACATCCGTATATGAAAAAGTCGCGGACGTAATCCCTTGTTTTGTCAAAGTTTTTTATCAGCTCGGAAAAGCCTGCCACGATGTTCACTCCCTTTCTTTTTCAATACAATTATAATAGCAGAAATTTTTTCTTATGGCAATAGGGTTGGAAATGTTCGCAGATTTTTTTAAATGATTTTTTCCTTGCAGGGTGTTATACTCTGAACATACCGCAAAACACCAACATCAAAAAGGAGTTGTCAGAAATGTTTGTTGTAAACAATGACGGCGCTATGCCGATTAAAATATGGAACACCTCGCTTGAGGCGCTTGATGAAAAGTGCATTGAGCAGGTTGGAAATCTTTCACGTCTTCCGTTTATTCACAAGTGGGTTGCGCTTATGCCTGACGCACACGCAGGAAAGGGCATGCCGATTGGCGGTGTAATTGCTTGTGACGGAGTGGTTATTCCGAATGCTGTAGGCGTAGATATTGGCTGCGGAATGGCTTTTGTACAGACGGATATTCCTGTATCGGTGCTTCGTGAAACCGTGACGGGAAGCGGAAATCTTGTGCAGGCAATCTGCGGGGATATTCTCCGTAACGTTCCAACTGGCTTCAATCATTACAAGAAGCCGCAGGAGTCCGCGGTACTTGACAGGGCTAAGGAAGAACTTTCCAAGTATGAGGCTGATGCTGAACTGCTTCCGCAGATTGATGAGGGTTACTTCCAGATTGGAACTCTCGGCGGCGGCAATCACTTTATTGAGCTTCAGCAGGATGAAGACGGAATGTGCTGTATAATGCTCCACTCGGGCAGCCGTCATTTCGGCAACATTGTGGGTCAGCACTTCAACAAGCTTGCATATAAGCTTAATGAAAAGTGGTATTCCTCCGTTCCTGCGGAATGGAAGTTACCGTTCCTTCCAGCTGATTCGGATGAGGGCAGACGTTACCTCAACTACATGCAGCTGGCGATGAATTTTGCCTATGAAAACAGAGCTGCAATGCTCTGCAAAATCAAGGAAATCTTCACACGCTATGTTGTAAAGTACACGGGTACAGAGCCGACCTATTCAACTGAAATCAACTGTCACCACAACTATGCTGCGCTTGAAAATCATTACGGCAAGAATGTATGGGTGCACAGAAAGGGTGCTGTTCACGCAGGTGAGGGTGAGCTTGGAATTATCCCAGGCGCAATGGGTTCTTACAGCTACATTGTGAAGGGCAAGGGCAATCCTGAAAGCTTTATGTCCTCGTCACACGGTGCGGGCAGACTTTTCTCACGTACGGCTGCGCTGGATAACTTTTCTACCGAACAGGTTATGTGCGACCTGAAGGATAAGAATGTTGTTCTTGCAAAGCACAACAAGTCGGACGTTGCTGAAGAAGCACGTTTCGCTTACAAGGATATTACACAGGTTATGGCTAATCAGCGTGACCTTGTTGAACCAATCAAGACGCTTTTCACCGTCGGCGTTGTAAAAGGCTGACGTGGAATACATAACGGCTTTAACAGCAATTTTATAACGACCTACCAATCGTAAAAAGACAAAGCCGTGGCAAAACGCAGGCATAGCCCTGCATTATCGGAACGTCTGCAAGGGTGGATAAAACGGTTTTCCGCAACAGCAATTGAATTTGCAGTTCTCATATATCACAAGTCACAGCAATGCTTGCATTGTTTTAAGACGCTGAAATGCGTATGGCCGTGAGAATGTTGCGAAGGACACGATTGAAGCCTGAGGGGACGAAAAAGCCGCATACAGCAATCTTTTCACACCTTTTATAAAATCTACGAAAAAAGTGAATGGCGACTTGTTCCAACAAAAGAAGAATGGTGCAAACAGCAATGTTTATGTGATGAGGCATATCGCATTTACGGGTTATTCCGTAAATGTCTCGGGTTCAAATCCTGACTTAAACTGCACCGTGAAATTATTAAGGCGGATACAGCAATTGAAAATGTTTTTGGGTAACATATAAATCCCGCCTTGTTTTATTTGATGAAGAAAGGAAGATTACAATGCTTAACATGCTTAAAGCAGAAAACAATATTGCGTACACCGAAAACGGTGCGCTTACAAACCGTTCATCTATGTCGCACTGCGTTGACCTGTTCTTTACGGCTGGTGCAATGCGTAATCAGACTGATGAACAGATAGAGGGCGCTGTTGTTAAGGCGTACTATGAAAACCCTGAGAAGACAATGAAGATTGTTTTCTTTGCACGTGATGTAAGGGGTGGTCTTGGTGAAAGACGTTTCTTCCGCGTTGCGATGAAGGCACTTGCAAAAGAAGCGCCTGAGGCGGTAAAGAGAAATATTCCCCTTGTTGCGGAATATGGCAGATACGATGACCTTTGCGTGCTTCTTGACACCTGCTGTGCAGATGCGGCTGTGAAGGAAATCAGCCGTATTCTTGACGCTGACCTTGAGGCTATGGCAAACTCAGAGAATGTTTCTCTGCTTGCAAAGTGGCTTCCTTCAGTAAATGCGTCCTCTGCAAAGACAGTTGTGCAGGCGAAGAAGCTTTGCAAGGCACTTGGTATGACTGAGAGGGATTACCGCCGCACACTTGCTTCCCTGAGAAGCTACATTGATATCATTGAAAATCGTCTGCGTGAATACGACTACACCTTTGATTACTCGAAGCAGCCTTCAAAGGCTATGTTCAAGTACCGTAAGGCGTTTATGCGCAATGACGGTGAGCGTTATAACAACTTTATCAGCCGTGTGGTAAATGGCGAGGAAAAGCTTCACGCTTCTACCCTTTTCCCTTACGAAATCGTAAGACAGGCTTTCGGTTGCTCAGATGAAGCTGAAAGGGCTTCACTTGATGCGGCCTGGAGAAGTCTTGACGAACACGGTAATGGTGAGGAAAACTGCAATGCGATAGCTGTTATTGACGGCTCCGGCTCGATGACCTGGGGTGTTGATGTAAGACCTATTGATGCTGCGCTTTCGCTTGGTATTTACTTTGCGGAACACAACAAGGGCACATTTGCTAACCACTTCATCACCTTTTCCAACCATCCTCAGCTTGTGGAAATTCAGGGTGAGGACATTGTAAGCAAGGTAAGCTACTGCAGTCGTTTCAATGAGGTTGCAAACACTGACCTTGAGGCTGTGTTTGAGCTTATTCTTTCGGCTGCGGTAAAGAACAAGGTTGCGCAGAGTGAGCTTCCTTCAAGACTGTACATCATTTCCGATATGGAGTTTGATTTCTGCATTGAGGGCGGCAACAATCTGACCTTGTTTGAGGCTATGAAGCAGAAGTATGCAAGCTACGGCTACGTACTTCCCGACGTAGTTTTCTGGAACGTAAACAGCCGCGGACAGAACATTCCTGTTACGTTCTCGGAAACAGGTGCGGCGCTTGTTTCGGGCTTCTCCCCTGCCATATTCGATATGGTAAAGGGCGGCGAGGTTTCTCCTGAGGTTGTGATGGATAACATCATATACAGCAAGAGATACGAGAAGGTAAGCTGATAAAAGGCACACGGAAAGCAAATCCGTGTGCCTTATTTGTTATATCAGGTTTTCTTTTTCCCAGACTTTCTCCACGGCTTTTTTCTTTGACAAAGACAGTGCCAAAGCGGGGCAATGGTGGATACAACGGTAGCAATTCATACATCCAGACTTGCTTATTACGGGATAACCGTCTGTAATTTCAATTGCGTTTTTCGGGCAATTTTTCTGACACTTACCGCATTTTATACATCTGTCCTTATGCAGATATATCGGGAAGGTTGTGGCTTTACCCAGCATTTTATTGGGGTAATTCAAAGATGTGTACCACTTTGATTTAGGAATTTCAGCCTTGGAATGTGATTTCAGCTTGCTGATAAAGGTATTGGTGTCTTCCTTTATTCTGTGCGGTAAATTCTTTTCACTTTTAAACCAGCACTTCATAGACGGTGTGAGGAGTATTCCGTCTGTTGCGGGGCAACGGTAGCTTGCTGAATGTATTGCGATAATACCGTGTTTCAGACATTCATTTGCAAGGATGCGCAGGCTGTTTTCGGAATACAGGCCGCAGGTTGTAAAAAGAAATGCGGGTATATTTCTGCACGGATTTACTGCTTCAAGAAAATTCATCAGCGGCTGCGCAGGCTCGGAATGATATGTTGGCGTACCGATAATTACTGCTGAATAATTATCAATGGAAAAACTCTGCGGGAGTTTTTCAACGGAGTAAAGCTTCGTCGGGATTCCGGCAATACCGTTTTTTATTTGTTCAGCAACGGATTCTGTGTTGCCGACACCTGAAAAATATATTATCAGAAATGGTTTCATTCTGTGCACCTCACGATTTATTCCTAAAAATTCTCTTATACGGAAAGAATTATACCATATTTTAGGGCAGAGGTCAACTTGACAAAATAAAATCAGCACTCCGCAAAGAAGTGCTGATTATTTTTAGTTAAGTCTGAACTCGGAAATAAGGTTGGAGAGGATTGCTGCCTGACTGCTGAGTTCCTGGCTGGAAGCTGCGGCAGACTGTGCAGAATCGGAGGTGCTTGCTACGATTTCGGAAATGGTATTGATGCTGCCGAAGGATTACGGCAATCACAAGGATCAGGAACTGTACGGTTCCCCGCGGACAATGGATCAGG
>CALATN010000070.1 GCA_937891895.1 uncultured Clostridia bacterium | reverse complement strand
TTAATGGCGGAAGGTGTTGCGGCTCATGCGCTTTTTCTTTTTGGGCGGGGGGAACAGGGGCGTTCTCTGCATGACAACACCTCCCTTTGGGAACAGGTTATCCACAGATCATCCCTGCTATCCGCAGCAGGATCGAAGGTCCGTTACAGGGCGTGGATCGCGTCCATGTCGGCCCTGGGATCGGCGCTGCGGAACATCGCGGTGCCCATGACAGCCACGTCAAGGCCGTGCTCGCGCAGCGTGGCGACGTTGCCCATGGACACGCCGCCGTCCGCCTCCAGCAGGCCGGTATAGCCCATATTGCGCAGATCGTCCAGCTTATTCAGCATGTCGGCGTTGAATTTCTGTCCGCCAAAGCCGGGCTCGACGGTCATTACCAGCACCATGTCCGCATGGGGCAGCAGATGGCGGATGCTTTCCGCGGGGGTGCCAGGCTTCACGGAGAGGCCTGCCTTCACGCCGCGGGAGCGGATATGGTCAAGCATCGCCGCCACATCGCCGTCAATTTCGGCATGGATGGTCAGCACGGACGCGCCCGCGTCAATGAACACGTCGATGTACTTCTCCGGGTTGTCCATCATCAGGTGGACGTCCAGCGGGAGGCCGGGGAAGCGCTTGTGCAGCGCCGCCGTCAGCGCAGGGCTGAAGGACAAATTCGGCACGAAATGGGCGTCCATGATGTCCACATGGAGCCAGTCGGTGCCCGCGTCGATCATGCGCTGCACATCGCGCTCCATGTTGAGGGGATCGGCAGCCAGGATGGAAGGCGCAACTTTCATAAAGGATTCCTCCCGAGAAAAATCAGTTATACCGCTGCTTCCAGGTTCCGCGCACATCGGCGAGGAGCAGCCGGTAGCGCTCCACACGGCCTGCGTCGATCTCGCCCGCGTCCACCGCTGCGGTCACGGAGCAGCCGGGCTCGCGGTCATGCATGCAGGGGGTGAATCGGCAGCAGCCCTCATGCTCGGCAAATTCCGGATAGTACTGTGCCAAATCCTCTTTCTCCAAATCAAAGAGTCCCAGCGAACTAAATCCGGGGGTATCCAGAATGTAGGTATCTTCCCCCACATAGATTAGCTCCGAGTGACGGGTGGTATGCTTTCCACGCTCAATCTTACGACTGATATTCCCTGTTTCCATCTGCCTGTGAGACTGAATACAGTTGATCAGAGAGGATTTTCCCACATTGGGACAACCCACAATTGCTATAAAAGCTGTTTTAGTATTCATAATTTTCTCCTAAAAAAATAAGCCGTATTTTAAAATACGGCTGAATTTTATTGTTTCTTTTTACCGCACGGTATTCCTTTTAATATGAAAGCAAAAGTCAGAACAAGGCTCAGTGCAAGAATCACAAGAAGATATATTCTTTTTCTGTAATACTCCGCCATTGCTATGAAAGCATCAGGTTGAAAAAGAATAACAACTCCTATAATCACAGAGAATATTGCAGAAACAAGCACCGCACCTGCTGCCGCATCTTTCGAGATTTTTGCAAGAGGATTCTGCTTTTCCGTTGCAAGGTCAACTGCTTTTTCAATTGCAGTATTTACAATTTCAAGCGAAAACACAAGAGCATTACAAAGAAGAATAATTGCCCATTCTGTTTTGGTAAGCACAAAGAAATCATAAACAAGAAGGTAGGCATACATATAGACACACAGAGAAAAATGAGCTCTCATATTTCTCTCATTTTTAAGGCACCATACTATGCCGTTACCTGCATATACAAAGCTTTTCAGCAAACCCTTCATTTATTCGTCACCCATATAGTAGCTGCCGTTTCTCTTGAGTCCCAGCTGAGTAAGAACGGTTTCTTCCTTCTCTCTCATATGTACCGCTTCAATACCGCCGTTTTCGTGGTCATATCCGAGAAGGTGCAGCATTGAATGAACTGTCAGGAAAGCTACTTCTCGTCTGAGAGAATGTCCGTAAGCCTCAGCCTGCTCCATAGCTTTTTCAAGTGAAATAACAATGTCACCAAGCATCTGAGCACCCGTATCATTATTGATGTCATAAACTCCGTCAATTCCCAGGGGGAAGGACAGAACATCAGTAGGTCTGTCAACATTTCTGTATTCACGGTTAAGCTTATGGATTTCTTCGTTATCAACAAATCTTACGCTGATTTCAGCAGGAGACAGCAAATTTTCCATTGTAAGCACTGCAATACAGCACTGTCTTACAAGAAGATGAATCCCCGTAGGAATCTTATGCACCTTCTGGTCGTTGCTGATAATTACTTTTACTTTTCCTCTTTCTTTCATCTTCCGCACCCTTCCTTTTTAGTTTCTCTGTTCGCTTTTTTCGTAAGCCTTTACGATATCCTGAACAAGTCTGTGTCTTACAACATCTTTCTCACTGAAACGAACAGTGTCGATATCTTTTATATTCTTTAAAATTTTAATAACCTCAACAAGTCCCGATTTCTTACCGTCAGGCAGGTCCACCTGTGTAACGTCACCTGTAATCACCATTTTTGAGTTGAAGCCCAGACGTGTAAGGAACATTTTCATCTGTTCTCTTGTAGTGTTCTGCGCCTCGTCGAGAATGATGAAGCTGTCATCAAGTGTTCTTCCTCGCATATAAGCCAGGGGAGCTACTTCAATGCTTCCTCTTTCCTGATATTTCTGAAAGCTTTCTGCACCCAGCATATCAAAAAGAGCATCATAAAGAGGTCTGAGATAAGGGTCAACCTTCTGCTGCAGGTCGCCCGGCAGGAAGCCTAACTTTTCACCGGCTTCAACGGCGGGACGTGTAAGGATAATTCTGTTTACCTGCTTCTGTCTGAACGCAGTTACAGCCATAGCAACGGCAAGGTAAGTTTTACCTGTACCTGCAGGTCCTACACCAAAAACAATTGTGTTATCTCTTATTGCCTGAGTATATCTTTTCTGACCGAGAGTTTTCGGCTTGATAGGCTTGCCTTTTGAGGAAATACAGATGCAGTCAGAGGACATACTCTCCAGCTTGTCCTCATTGCCCTCACCTACAAGAGAAATCACATATCTGATGTTCTGCTCAGACAAGGTTTCGCCTTTATTGATGAGAGTAAGAAGTCCGTTGATAGCCTTTGAGGCTTTGGAAACATTCTCCGCTTCACCTGTAACCTTCAGTTCACTGCCCCTGCTGACAACTGCAACGGAAAACTCGTTTTCAATCATTTTTATATTTTCATCAAAGCTTCCGAACAGGCTTACAGCCTGTTCCATTCTGTCAACATTTATAATTTGCTCGTACAATTTGAGACCTCCGCTATTTTAATCACAATTATTATAACACCTCAGATTTTATCTGTCACTATTTTTTGTAAATATTTTCTAAAAATTTTTAACTTTTTTATTCATTGTGCATTACTGTAATTATCTTCTGTCTTCAGGTCCATAGCTTTACTTTCTGCAATATTCTCAATGCACTGAAAAATCGACTCAATTGAGGCATAATCTTTGTTAAAAGCCTTCTTTGAAGAAGCTCCCGTAATTTCTGTTTCGTCATAGTTTTCGTCAATTTCTTTAAAATATTTTTCCGCACACATAAGCTTTAATGCAGCAGGAGAAATTTTTACTTTTTTATCCTCATAAGGCACATATCTCTCTTTGGTTATACCCACAGGTAATTTCTCACCTGAAGATGAAAGAAACTTTTCACTTGCAGAAAAATCATATTCGCCTTTCGGTTTCGCAACAAAATTCACAGGAAACGTAAAAGGAAAAAACGTAACAAAAATCCTGTTTCTGTCCCGTTCATAAACTCTCATATTCTGAACAGACGGCATCATTACGGAAACAATGTTTTTAGTTTTCGCAATTACATTTGCCTCAGCTTTGTAAAAGCTTACGCTTTCATCCTTATTTATGACCGCACCGCTGACGATGATATCTCCTTTTTCTACTGCACTGCCGACCTCAACCACTGCGGTACCCACAAAATTTTCAATCCTGGTCACCTGTCCCGAATTTGAAGCAACTATGTTTGACGGTATTTCATCATCCTCGGGAACGATGTCTTTCTTTACCTGTTCCTTAACCTCTATTGTCACCTTACACCCGTTGATGTTTACCGCATTCCACATAAGGCCGTCAACCTGAGTAAGGGCAGTTCTTGCAATTTCTTTAGGGTTCAGGCTGTCTTTTCTCACCCCTGTTTTTACACCTAAATCATAAAAAGAGTTGAGTATTTCTTCTGCGGGAATCTGCTCATTGCCTTTCACACTTACTACCCATATTCTGTCCGACAAAAGCGATGTCACAATTATCATAAATACGAAGCCGAAAATTATACCTGAACGCTTCCTGTTTCGGTGAATAAAAAAAGGCATTCCGTGCTTACCTGTTATACGCACCTTCATACCTGATTTTTTAGCAATCCTTCTTATTTTTCTGTAAGACTTTATTGAACAGGAGCCGTTTATTGTTTCCCTGAACATTTTCACATT
>CALATN010000069.1 GCA_937891895.1 uncultured Clostridia bacterium | reverse complement strand
AGAATCTAAGACAATGCAGACAGAATTAGATTTAGTAGAAGGTATGCAGTTTGACCGCGGATATATTTCTGCTTACATGGCAACTGATATGGAAAAAATGGAAGCTGTATTAGATAATCCATATATCTTAATCACAGACAAGAAGATTACAAATATCCAAGATTTGCTTCCAATATTAGAACAGATTGTACAATCAGGTTCTAGATTATTGATTATTGCAGAAGATATTGAAGGTGAAGCTCTTACAACATTAATCGTGAACAAATTACGTGGAACCTTCAATGTAGTTGCAGTAAAAGCACCGGGATATGGTGATAGAAGAAAAGCAATGTTAGAAGATATTGCTATTTTGACAGGTGGACAGGTGATTTCTGAGGAAGTCGGTTTGGACTTAAAAGAAGCAACACTTGATATGCTTGGACGTGCAAAATCTGTTAAAGTACAGAAAGAAAACACAGTCATTGTTGACGGTATGGGTAACAAGGCAAGAATTGCAGGCCGTGTTGCACAGATCAAAGCACAGATTGAAGAAACTACATCTGAATTTGACAGAGAAAAATTACAGGAAAGACTTGCTAAATTGGCAGGTGGTGTTGCAGTGATCCGTGTTGGTGCAGCAACAGAAACAGAAATGAAGGAAGCGAAGCTTCGTATGGAAGATGCATTGTCTGCAGCGAAGGCAGCAGTAGAAGAAGGAATCGTAGCAGGTGGCGGTTCTGCTTATATTCATGCATCAAAAGAAGTCGCAAAACTGGCAGAAGAATTAGAAGGTGATGAAAAGACCGGTGTGAAGATTATCTTAAAAGCATTGGAAGCACCACTTTATCACATTGTTGCAAATGCCGGTTTGGAAGGCGCAGTTATTATTAACAAGGTAAGAGAACAAGAACCGGGAATTGGATTTGACGCATATAAGGAAGAATATGTGGACATGGTAAAAGCAGGAATCCTTGATCCAGCCAAAGTTACGAGAAGTGCCCTTCAGAATGCAACTAGTGTAGCCTCTACATTATTGACAACAGAATCAGTAGTGGCAAACATCAAAGAAGAAACACCGGCTATGCCAGCAGGTGGTGGAATGGGAATGATGTAATTTCACAAGAATAAAGGAGCTCCAAAAGGAGTTCCTTTTTTGAATATAGGTGTTGTTAAATAGTGGTTATGTGTGTTACAATAATACAAATACCTAATCGTTTGGAGGTTTAAAATGAGAGAGTTTATGACAGAACAATTGGTGAAAAAGAGAACAACGATGAAAGACAATGCAATTAAGGCAGGATTGATTGCCTTGACGGCTTTATCGTTTTTATTATTTATGACAGGTAACCTTATTTTTACCATTCTTTTTATTGCATTGATTTTCGTAGATTACTACGTGTTAAGAAGAATGGATGTGGAGTATGAATATACATACTTTGACGGTGGACTTGATATTGCAAAGATTATGAATAAGCAATTTAGAAAAGACTTATTTTCTACGGATTTAAAAGAAGATATGGAAATTCTTGCACCGTCAGACCATGCGGACCTAAAGTATCATCAAGTGGAAAAGACATTGGACTATTCATCACAAATGCCTGAGCATAAGACATATACGATGGTGACTAAGTGGAAAGGCCAAAAGGTAAAAGTGGTTTTTGAACCAAATGAAAAGATGTTAAACAGTATACGGGATATAGCTCCAAGAAAAGTTATTTTTTAGACTTGACATTGGACAAGCTTTTTAGTAAGATATGACACTATAAACACACAGAAAAAGAAAGCGAGGAAGAGAAAACATGGGAACAATTATTGGAGACGGTATTACATTTGATGATGTGCTTTTAGTACCTGCTTATTCAGAGGTAATTCCAAACCAGGTAGATTTATCTACTAATTTAACAAAGAAAATCAAATTAAATATTCCGATGATGAGTGCAAGTATGGATACGGTTACAGAACACCGTATGGCAATTGCAATGGCTCGTCAAGGTGGAATTGGTATTATTCATAAAAACATGTCAATAGAGGCTCAGGCTGAAGAAGTAGATAAGGTAAAACGTTCTGAAAACGGCGTTATTACAGACCCATTCTCATTATCGCCGGAACATACATTACAAGATGCGAATGAGTTGATGGCTAAGTTTCGTATTTCAGGTGTGCCAATAACAGAGGGCAAAAAATTAGTTGGTATTATTACCAATCGTGACTTGAAATTTGAAGAAGATTTTTCTAAGAAAATTAAAGAGTCAATGACTTCCGAAGGCTTGATTACAGCACTTGAAGGAACCACATTGGAAGAAGCTAAAAAGATTCTTGCAAAAGCGAGAAAAGAAAAGCTTCCTATCGTTGACAAAGATTTCAACTTAAAAGGATTAATTACAATTAAAGATATTGAAAAGCAAATCAAGTATCCAAATTCTGCTAAAGATGAACAAGGACGTCTTCTTTGCGGTGCAGGTGTAGGTATTACAGCTGATGCTTTGAATCGTGTAGATGCACTTGTAAAAGCAAAAGTCGATGTTATCGTACTCGACTCTGCACATGGACATTCAGCAAATGTTATCCGTTGCGTAAAGATGGTGAAGGAAAAATATCCGGATCTTCAGGTAATCGCAGGTAATGTGGCAACCGGAGATGCAACAAGAGCATTGATTGAAGCTGGGGCAGATGCTGTTAAGGTTGGTATCGGACCTGGTTCTATCTGTACAACACGTGTTGTTGCAGGTATCGGTGTTCCGCAGATTACAGCTGTTTACGACGTAGCTTGCGTTGCTGCTAAGCACAACATCCCTGTTATCGCTGACGGCGGTATCAAGTATTCCGGCGACATTGTTAAGGCTCTCGCTGCCGGTGCAAACGTTGTAATGCTCGGCTCACTCCTTGCAGGCTGTGATGAAGCTCCGGGTGAAGAAGAAATCTATCAGGGCAGACGCTTCAAGGTTTACCGTGGTATGGGCTCTCTCGGCGCTATGGCTTGCGGCTCCAAGGACAGATATTTCCAGGGAAGCTCAGACAACAAGAAGCTTGTTCCTGAGGGTGTTGAAGGCCGTGTACCTTACAAGGGACAGGTTTCCGACACAATCTTCCAGCTTATCGGCGGTATCCGTTCAGGTATGGGTTACTGCGGCTGTGCAACAATTCCTGAGCTCCACGAAAAGGCTCAGTTCGTTAAGATCACAGGCGCTGGTCTTAAGGAATCCCACCCACACGATATCTACATCACTAAGGAAGCTCCTAACTATTCCGCTCAGATCTGATATATTGATTTCAACCGCTCTGAAAAATCGGGGCGGTTTTGCTTTTGGTGTTGCTTTTATCAACAAAAAAGTTGACAAAATTTCTGTTATTCTTACCAAAACGCCAAACATTTTTTTGCCCCCTTTACTTTATCAAAATGTTGTGTTATTATACAATGGCAAACAACTTATTTAATATAAGAAGGATGGTTATTATTATGAAGAAGAATTTTATCAAGGCACTCGCTGCTCTTGCACTTGTACCTGCAATGATGTTCACAGCTTGCTCCGCTGAAAAGGAAACAGCAGACAACGCTGCAACAGGCGAGGATAACTCCCTCCAGGCTGTTCTCGACAGCGGCAAGTTCATTCTCGGTCTTGACGCTACATTCAAGCCAATGGGCTTCACTGACGAACAGGACAACATCGTTGGTTTTGACATCGACCTCGCTGAAGAAGTATGCAAGAGAATGGGCGTTGAGCTTGTTAAGCAGCCTATCGACTGGGATACTAAGGAACAGGATCTCGACGCAGGAAAGATTGACTGCATCTGGAACGGTATGTCCGTAACAGCTGAAAGAGCTGAAATTATGAATCTTTCCGACCCATATATGAAGAACGATATGAGCTTCGTTGTAAAGACAGACAGTGCTATCGCTTCCCAGGCTGACCTCGACGGCAAGTCCGTTGCTGTACAGAGCGGCTCTTCCGCACAGACAATTCTCCTCGAATCAGGTCTTAATGTTACACCTGTTGAACTTGCTACAAACGTTGAATGTCTCCAGCAGCTCGAGCTCGACCTCGTTGACGCAGTATTTATGGACAGTGTAGTTGCTAACTATGAAATTACTTCCGAACAGAAGCCTTACACAGTTCTCCCTGATGGTCTTTCCCCTGAGGAATACGCTATCGGCTTCAGAAAGAACGACCAGGCTCTCCGTGATGAAGTACAGAGAATTCTCTCCGAGATGAAGGCTGACGGTACAGTTGCTGCAATCTCCACAGAATGGTTCGGCACAGACATTACTACAATTAAGTAATCGAATAATTCAGGCACAGAATTTTCTTACGGCTTTCGGCAATTGTCGGAAGCCGTTTTTATTTATTATACCTCTTGACAATTGTTGTGTTGTGTGGTATTATATTATACAACATATAATATATGAGGTGATGAGAATGACAGCTGATACAAGATACCCTATTTTAATGCTTCACGGAATGGGTTTCCGTGACTACAAGCATATATGCTACTGGGGTCGTATTCCCGAATTGCTCCGAAAAAACGGTGCAATGGTCTACTTCGGACATCAGGACAGCAACGGCTCCGTTGAAAGCAACGCACGGCAGATTGAAAAGCGGCTTAAAGAAGTGCTGGCAGAAACAGGTGCCGAAAAGGTCAATATCATTGCTCACTCCAAGGGCGGTCTTGAAGCAAGATACCTCATTTCCTCAATGGGTTATGCTGATAAGATTGCTTCTCTTACAACCCTTTCCACACCTCATAACGGCTCTGTAACCGTTGATAAGCTTTTACGTTTCCCTGCTCCTGTGGTAAAGTTCGGCTGTAAGGCTGTTGACCTTTGGTTCAGGGTGCTGGGTGACAAAGCTCCTGATACATATAGTGCAATAAATATTTTTCGCACGAATACTGCCGAACAGTTTAATACAAATAACCCTGACGCTGACTCGGTATATTATCAGAGCTACGGTTTTGTAATGGGTAAAGCGAGCTCAGATGTAACGATGTGTCTGCCTTGGGCTGTTGTGAATGGCATTGAGGGAGAAAACGACGGCTTGCTTACACCAAGAGCTGTCAAGTGGACTAACTTCAAGGGTGTTTACCGCGGCAGCGGAAGACGTGGGATTTCTCACTGTGACGAGGTCGATATGCGAAGGAGACGTCTTCCTGTAAAATGTGAAAATTCAACAGAACAGGACATTACCGAACTTTATCTCGGAATTGTTTCAGGGCTTAAAGAAATGGGATTTTAAATAATTTGCCGTTCAGAATGTAATTGTAAAAACCGAACAAATTTTCTATTTTTACTTGACGAACGTATGTTTTATTGCTATAATTGAAAGTAGGGAATTTGACAGAGAGAAGCATCCATCCCCGAGGATGTTATTTCTGCCTGCGGACATTAACAACCAGTTTATGTTATGAACGGAGGTAATTGTTTTGAACGGTTATGTAAATATGCTTATTGAATACAAACAGACAGAAGCGGCTCTCCGCGAGCGTATCGGTCAGCTTAACGAACTGCTGAAAGGCCGCCTTGACCCGCTGGAGCGTGAAGACCTGATGAGAAGAAAGCTTACACTTGACCAGGAGCTTTACGATTTGCTTGACGTTATAAGCGTAATTTACGGTTACGCAGGCTGCGGGGTGGATGAGAAGTGCAAAAACGCCTGAAAAGTGATTTTCTCGGTGAAGCCGAGTTCTGTGCAGACAAGGAGATTGCCGCACTTATCGGTGATACCGAATCGGATAACAGCGAAAAGCATCGCTTTATGCTGAAAATCCTCCGCAAGGTCATCTCGGAGGAGCTTACCGAGCGTCAGCGGGAAATGATTACCCTTTACTATTTCGACAGGGCAAACATTCCGCAGATTGCCGAAATGCTGGGCGTGAACCGCTCAACCGTGTCCCGAACAATCTCACGGGGCAGACGGAACATTATGGAGAAAATGAAATACTTCATTTAATGAATTTTTTGTAGGGGACGGGTTTACCGTCCCACAGATAGCCACAATTTATATGCGAGGGATAGATATGAACACACCAATCTACGATTTTCTGGAGCAGTACAAGAACAGCGGCACAGTCCGTGCCCATATGCCGGGTCACAAGGGACACGGTCTGCCCTGCGGATTTGAAGCAGCTTACCCATACGATATAACCGAAATCAAGGGTGCGGACGTGCTTTTTGAGGCAGATGGAATTATTGCCGAAAGCGAACACAACGCATCACAGCTTTTCGGCACGGCGGCTACCTTCTATTCGGCAGGCGGCTCAACCCTTTGCATACAGGCTATGCTTGCAGCAGCTTGTGGTGAGGGACGTGCCTTCATCTGTGCACGCAACGCTCACCGTGCTGTAATGAACAGCGCTGTTCTGCTTGACCTTGAGCCGTGCTGGTTCTATCCCGAATACGAAGACGGCTCCGTGGTTTCGGGCAACATCACCCCAAAGGCTGTGGAGAAAGCAATCGAAAAATACGCTGACAAGAATCCCGCCTGCGTGTACATAACCTCCCCCGACTATCTGGGACGGCTTGCTCCCGTAAAGGAAATCGCAGAAGTATGTCATAAGCACGACTTACCTCTTGTTGTTGACAACGCGCACGGTGCTTACCTTGCGTTTCTTGAAGAAAGTCTGCACCCGATTGCGCTGGGTGCGGATATGTGCTGTGACTCGGCACACAAGACCCTTCCCGTGCTGACAGGCGGCGCCTATCTTCACGTTGCAAATGAGAAGTTCGTTCCCGAAATCAAGCGCTGTATGTCCCTTTTCGGCAGTACAAGCCCAAGCTATCTGATAATGGCAAGCCTTGACCTTTGCAATAAATATCTTGCGGAAAATTTCCGCAGTGACCTTGCAGAAACGGTTGCACGCATTGACCGCTTCAAGGAAAAATTCGTGCATCTGTGCGCCGAAAATACCGAGCCGATGAAGATTACCTTCTACCCGATTTTAAGCGGACTTACGGGCTTTCATCTTGCGGAACAGCTCCGTGCAAACGGAATTGAGTGCGAGTACGCTGACGAAACCCACGCTGTGCTTATGCTTTCTGCTTCAAGCACGGAAGAAGATTTTTCACGTCTTGACGAAGCCTGCGAGGGGCTGATGTGCCCGAGAATTCTCCTCAAACCTCCGCAGTTTGAGATTACCGAGCCGAAGCGTGCTATGCTTCCCCGTGAAGCGTTCTTTGCTGAAAGGGAACGGATTGACACGGATAATTCCTGCGGACGTATTGCCGCAGAGGGCGTAACCGTATGCCCGCCTTGCGTACCTGTGGTTGCGGCGGGAGAAATTATTGATGAAAATGTGATGAAAATTTTGAAAATGTATAGCATTTCTGAAGTAAATGTGGTAAAATAATAGAGTATACATATTTACATAAGCTTCGGAGGGGTTTCTATGAAACTTATTTATGCTATTGTTAACAATGATGACAGCCACGACGTTTCCTCTGCTCTTACCAAGGCAGGCTACTTCGCTACAAAGCTTGCTTCTACAGGCGGATTCCTTATGTCTGGCAATACCACATTCATGATTTGTGCTGACGACGACAAGGTTGACGCAATTATTGAGATTATTACTGAACGTTCACGCAGAAGAAAGCAGTATGTTCCTGCGGCTAATATCGCAGGCGCTGAAATGCACGGCGGCGCAAGCTTCCCTGTTGAAGTTTCCGTCGGCGGTGCAACTATCTTCGTTACTGACGTTGAAAGATTTGAAAAAGTATAAAAGCAAAGAGTGGAGTGTTGAGAGTGGAGTGTTGAGTTAAGGTATTCGCCTGCGGCGAATGATTTTTAATTTCATAACTTCACACTCCTCACTTCTCACTCCACACTCCACACTGAAAAAAAGGGGGACTTCCGCTGTGTTGAAGCTGTATTCAAAGGATACGCTTGTATCTTCAATAAACGCTATGAAGCAGAGCGGAAGGCTTGCTCACGCTTTTCTGCTTACGGGCGAAAAAGGGGTGGGCAAAAAGGTTGCGGCGAAATATATCGCTATGACAATTCTATGCGAACACGGCAATGCCTGCGGGAAATGCCGCCATTGCAGACGTGTTCTTGAAAACAACCACCCTGACGTTATTTACCCTGAAAAAACAGGTAAGAAGCAGATTTACAACGCTGATACAATGCGTGAAATCTGCATTGACGCTTATGTTTCACCTAATGACTGTGACGCTAAGGTTTACATTTTCTCCGACTGCGAAAACATTGAGGAGCGTACACAGAACTTCCTGCTGAAGGTTATTGAGGAACCGCCTGACACGGCTTACTTCATTTTCACTTCCGAAAGCAAGAGCGTGTTCCTGCCCACAATTCTGTCACGAGTTATTACGATAGGTGTTCCCGAGTGTTCCGAAAGCGACTGCAGGGCTGCGCTGACGGATATGGGTTACTCCGCTGAACAGATTGATGAAGCCGTTGCTTGTTTTCACGGCAACATCGGCAGCTGCAAGGATTACCTTGACGGCGGTTCAACGGCTGAAAATGTTGCGTTGTGCAGAAGCATTGTTGCGGCTATAAACGGCGGCGATGAATACGGTCTGCTTACGGCGCTGCACAAAATCGGAGAGGACAGAAACAGAATAAAGCTGGTTTTCGAGCTTGTGGACAAGGTTATACGTGATGCCTGCGTTATGCGCATAAGTACCACGTCCCTTATCGGCTGTGACCCCGAGGGCGCTACGCAGCTGTCAAAAAAACTGAGTACACACCGTGCGGAAATTATTCACGGCGCTATCGCAAGGACAATTTCCCGCTGTGGAATAAATATGAACGTACCGCCCGAAATGGCCGCATTTGCGTGCACCGTTATGGGCTGAGAAAGGATATATATTTTTTATGACCGAAATTATTGGAGTACGATTTAAAAGTGCGGGAAAGGTTTACTACTTTTCTCCCGCTGAAATAAAGGCTGAAAACGGCGATATGGTTATCGTTGAAACAGCAAGAGGTGTTGAATGCGGTGAGGTCGTTATGCCAAACCGTCAGGTCGAGGATGACAAGATTACCGTTCCCCTCAAGTCGATTATCCGCAAGGCAACTCCTGCGGACCTGAAAATTATCGAGCAGAACAAGGCAAAGGAAGAAAACGCATTCAAGATCTGTCAGGAAAAAATCCTCGCTCACAAGCTTGATATGAAGCTTGTTGACGTTGAGTGCACCTTTGACAACAACAAGCTGCTTTTCTATTTTACAGCTGAAACACGTGTTGACTTCCGTGAGCTTGTAAAGGACCTTGCGGCTGTGTTCAGAACACGAATTGAACTGCGTCAGATAGGTGTTCGTGACGAGGCTAAAATTCTCGGCGGACTCGGTATATGCGGCCGCGAATTCTGCTGCAAGGGCTTCCTCGGCGAATCCCAGCCTGTATCAATCAAGATGGCTAAG
>CALATN010000068.1 GCA_937891895.1 uncultured Clostridia bacterium | reverse complement strand
AGTTGGTGCCTTTCTTTATGCCTTGGAAGCATGACTACGGGTCCCTGCAGTCAACATATTGTTAAGTTATTATAATGTGAAAAGTTACATAGGAATACATGTGACTCCGTTATATGTATTATTGTTCGTCGATGAGAATTGAATTAACAAAAAATAACCAATAAGAAAAATCACTTGACAAAAATAAGTATTTGTGTAAAAGTAATAAACATAATAGAACGAGGAGGTGTTTTCGTGGACATGAATAGAAACACAACAATTGTAACAAATGATAACTTGCTCAGAAAAATTGTTTATTGCATAGAAAAAGCTATTGGTGATGATTTACAACAATACTTAAGGGAGAATCGTCAAGAAACTAATAATGCAATGATACTTCTACGTGGTGATTTCATTAATTCAAATTTGAGAACACATGTGGTTAAAGATGATGTGGAACTTGTGTCTTTTAAACGTTATGGATGGTCTGGAAGAATTGTTATTGATAGAAAGAATCACATCACTTATTCAATCATTACAGAAGGAACGTTGTGTGGCATACCTAGAAAGAAGAATCGTCAAAATCCACATTATCTTCAATCAGTTCTTTGTGTGGAAAATGGAAATTGTGTTGCTAAACAAAAGCAGATGTCTTTAGAGGATTTTGGAATTACAGTATTTAATACAGACGAATTGAAACAGGACTTTGAAAATATTAGTCATGGTATGATTAGTGTGGAAGAAGATTATAGACATTATATTATTGCTTACAAGGCAGAGAGCGGAGTAATTAAGGATATTAAATTAAGATTTTTAGATAAAGATTTTGATATCGTTGATGAGGTTTCTCTTATGCAATATATTAAGCCGGACTTTGCTCGACTTACTGATATTGTGGAAGTAGAAGAAACTACCACAAGTGAAGAAAAGAATAAAAAGGGATTGGTTGCTATAAAGAATGGTATAAAACCAAAGCTTCGTGAAATCGAAAAAAAGGCTTGAAAATAAATTCAGGGGATGATTATTATGGTAGAAAAAAAGTTTTATGGTGAAAGACTAAGAAATGCAAGAATGTTTAGAGGATTAACGCTTACTGAATTGGCAAAGCGTACAGACATTAGTAAACAGTCTCTTTCGCTGTATGAAAACGATAATAATGTGCCAGATTATTCGAGAGTAAGGGCACTGGCTATAGAACTAAATTTTCCGTTTGAATATTTTTTTCAAAAGGATAATTATATATCTAAAACAGAGACGACATATTTTCGTTCATTTGCAAGTGCTACAAAAAAGGATAGAACGGCGCAAAGTATTAAACTGGAATATGTAGCTAAAATGTATGAAATACTTCTTGAGTATATATCTTTTCCAGAAATGAATTTACCAAGTATTGATTTTGTTGGATATGATGACGTCTTTGAGTGCGAAAGTATTGATGCAGTTCAAGAGATAGAGAATATTGCAGATCAGGTAAGAGAATATTGGGGAATTGGAAGCGCACCGATAAAGGACTTACAGTATCTGTTGGAGAAAAATGGGATAATAGTAACTGGATTTGATACTAATGAAGATAAAATAGACGCCTTTAGTCAAAGAACAATAGTAGAAAATGATGATGTATATTTTATAGCTGTTGCATTAGGAGATAGACCAGAGGGAAGAATTCGCTTTGATATGGCACATGAATTGGGACATATTTTATTGCATCCGTGGAGTGAGGATTTAGAGACAATAACCAAGGAAGAGTTTAAGGCAAGAGAACGTCAGGCGAATATGTTTGCAAGTGCATTTTTACTGCCGAAAGATAGTTTTGGGAAAGACGTAGCTTCGTATCCTACAGATTTGAAATACTATCTATTTCTAAAAAACAAATGGAAAGTGTCGATACAAGCCATGATTTATAGAGCACATCAATTGAACATTATTTCTGATAATCAATATCAATATTTGATGCGTCAAGTATCAAAACATGGGTGGAGGCTTAAAGAGCCGGGAGATGTTCCATACCCACTTAATGAAAATATATTCCAGGGTGCGATTGATATTTTAATAGAACAAAACATTTTTACAGCCAAAGATATTATAAGTTTATTTAAAAAGAATGGAGTGACTTTGTATTCGCAAGATATGGAGGAACTTCTTCATTTGCGTCCAGACACTTTAAAGGTAGAGGAAAAGATTATACCAATATTAAGTTTACGAAAAAGTGAAGAATGATATGAAGGACCAGACATATGAGTGTCTGGTCTTTTTGCTTTCGAAAAGATATGAATTCGACATATAGTTCGTTTAGTATCAAACAAGAAATTGCGCGAACGCGTAATAACTTACGCGAATTTTATTGATCATGATAGCTGGATCAATTATACTAATTATAAGACAAAAGTAATCATTGTGCTAATTGAAAGAGGAAAGGTTATTATGGCAGTAAATTACAAGAAATTGTGGAAGTTGCTAATTGATAAAGATATGAAGAAAAAGGATCTTGCACAGTTGGCAAAGATAAGCAACACTTCTATCGCAAAAATGGGTAGAAATGAGAATGTAACAATGGATGTCCTTGTAAAGATATGTACAGCATTACATTGTGAAATAGGAGATATTGTAGAAATCACTCCGGATGAACAATAATAAAGAACTGAGGAAACGAATGTGAAAATAGCAATTATTGATGCAGATCTTTTGGGAAGAACAAAACATCGCTTTCCAAACCTAGTATGTGAGAAATTGTCTGCCTATTGGAAAGAAAGAGACGCAGAAGTAGAGTTAAAATTGGATTATGAAGATTTGGATAAGTACGATAGAGTATATATTTCTAAAGTATTCACAGATACTTGGGTGCCTGATTGGATTGCCAATGGCGTGAATATGGATACGTGTGAAGTTACTCTTCCGGAGAACATTTTTGTAGGTGGTACAGGTTTCTTTTTTGAAAAAGCACCAGACCTTGACCCTGAAATAGAACATCATATGCCAGACTATCATTTATATGATGATTGGATTGCAAGTGAAGTAAAAAGAGCGGAAGAAGAACGCAAAAAAGCGGGGAAGAAATTTAATAGAACTTCTTTTATGGTTCAGTTTAAAGAATATACCGATTATAGTATAGGATTTGTTACGAGAGGATGTTTTCGTAAATGTCCATTCTGTGTAAATCAGAAATATGATCATGTGTTTTGTCATAGCCCATTAGAGGAGTTTTATGATCCATCTAGGAAAAAGATATGTTTATTAGATGATAATGTATTAGGATGTCCGTCATGGAAGAAAATTTTAGAAAAATTAATAGCTATGAAAAAGCCATTTAAGTTCAAACAAGGAATGGATGAAAGGTTATTAACAGAAGAAAAGTGTGAGATGCTATTTAATGCATCATATGACGGGGATTATACATTTGCTTTTGATAATATCGAAGATTATGATTTGATACATCGCAAATTGAAACTAATTAGAAAGTATTCAAAAGTAACGAACATAAAATTTTACGTATTAGTAGGATTTAAAAGTACTGATGCAGAAGATATTGAAAATATGTGGAAGAGAGTTGAATTATTGATGAGATATCAATGCTTGCCATATATTATGAGATATCGTAATAAAAATGAGACTCCATGGAAAGAGTCAAAATATCGTGGTATGTATGTGACTATGGCTCGTTGGTGTAATCAACCAAGTTTCTTTAAGAAAAAGAGTTTCAGGCAATATTGTGAAGCTAATCAGGCATTGGTAAAAACGAAAGGGCATGTTTGTTCTTCAATGAAGGCACTGCTTGATTTTGAACAAGAATTTCCAGAAATTGCAAAGAAGTACTTTGATTTAAGATTTGATGAATTCGATGGAAAGTGGTGATAAAATGGTTAACTCTATAGTGTGTCAGTATTATGAAACGGGTAAATATAATAATGCGGATGAATTGATAGATTCGTTGTTAGAGTGCTCAAACGAAAATATATGTTACTTAATTTCTGGACTAGAGCAAAAAGAGATAGTTACATACAGTATTCCGCAATACAGTTCCTTTGTAGATGGGACAACAAACATGATTAAATATTTACGAATGGCTGGTGATTTTGGACCTTCTTTTTTAGAAGTGGGTCAACATTATATAGACAGTGGAAGTGATGAACGTGCTTACGTAAAATATGGAGAAAATCATGCTAAGCTTGCAGAAATTTTAGGTGTTGTGGAAATAAGGCAGGAAAGTAGAAAGCGTGTATATTTAAATGAGCTAGGAAAGTCTCTTGAAAAAAGAAGCGAAGCAGAACAGGAAGATTGTTTTGTAAAACTATCTGGTCGAGTTCCAATTGTTCAGTATGCGATTAAACATGGAACGCCAGATGCAAAGGCATTAGAAGAAGTAATGCGTATGTATCTTTCGAAAAGTACTGCGGAGCGAAGACGAAGAAATACATGGGATATGGTAATAAAGTTAAGAGAGGGATAAAAATTGGGATTAAAAGATTTGCCAGAAATTAAAAGTGGATATGATTCGGGATTTGATGATATTTTGAATGATTTTTATATTCCGGTTTTAAAAGAAACAAAATATTATAAGCGAATTGCAGGATTTTTTTCGTCATCTAGTTTATCGGTTGCAGCTAGGGGGATAGCTGGATTGATTGCGAATGGTGGACATATGGATTTGTTGGTGTCTCCAAGATTATCACCGGAAGATGTTGATATCATGAAAAAGGCGGCCAGTGACCCACAAGAGATTATCTCAAAGGTTATGCTTTTGGAGATGGATAACTTAGAGTCATTGCTACAACGAAGAAGAATAGAAGCTTTGGGCTGGTTGATGGCAAATGGTTATCTTACAATAAAAGTGGCTACTGTATATGATGATAAAGGAAATATTATGGATTATGAAAAAGTTGAAGAATCAGGACTTTTTCATATTAAGGTAGGAATCCTTGAAGATGAAGATGGAAACATAATTACTTTTAGTGGCTCGGTAAATGAAACGGCAAGTGCATGGGTTCGAAACGTTGAGGAGTTTAAAGTTTTTCGTTATTGGGATGAAGGTAAAAGAGATTCCGCACAAATCGATATTGATAAATTTAACAATTATTGGAACCAAAATGTTTCGAAAGTTAAAATTACTGATTTGCCGGTCGCAGTATCTGAAAAATTGATTCAGAAAGCACCAAAGAATTTTGAAAAACTAGAAGATCAAATTGTACAAGAGGAATTAAAAGAGAAGTTCGAAAAAGAATAATGAAAAAGATAATAGACCTAAATGAAATAGAAGTTGTTTAAAAAATACAAAAGAAAACAGGCGTATATTTTTCTACGCCTGTTCGTTTTTACATAATCCGCTGTATTAAGTTTTATATGATATTTATAAATACTTCTATATCACTATATATCTTATATGCCGTGGGTTTAAGTTTGTTATTTTGTTGACAAAAGAGAGTAATGGTGATATAATTATATAAATCGTTATTTGGATGACGAAAGAATTTTTTCGCTTTCGGAACAAATCTGTTCAAAAATTGAATTTCCGCATTTTTTACGTAAAATCGTTTCAGCTTTTTTGTAAAGCGGAGGGCGGGAAGTAAGATTGTGTGTATCCGTGCCTATGGCGGAAACCGCACCGCTTTCTATAATTGATTTGAGTTTTTTCATATCAAAAAAACCTGCTTTTGCAATCGATGAGCAATTAAGCTGACAGCTTATGCTTCCTGCATCAATCAGTTTTTGCAAATCCTTGACTGAATTACCGAAACGAAGATATCGTTCTATGTGCGCAAGAATTATTTTTTTGTCACAGCGATTGAGAAATTTCACATAATCGCTGTAAAAATTATCGTGGAATTTTATAAATGGAAGCTCAAGCAGAATGTAATCCGTATCACCGATGCAAAGCTTATCGAAATCAGGGTCTGCTGAAAGAGAGGGAGTGAACAGCACTTCTGCTCCGAGGATAAGTTCAGGTAAATGCTGCTTTTCATCTGTTTCAGTTATCGCCTGTATAAGTCTGTCATATGCAGCTGTGCGGCGAGTTATAAATGAAGAAATGCTTTCATCATCTCTGTAAAAATGAGGCGTAAGAACAACCTTGTCTACCTTTGCGTCTGCAAGTATTTTAAGTAATTCAATGGATTCATCAGTACCTTTAGCACCATCATCCATTTTAGGGAGAATGTGGGAGTGAAAATCGATTCTCATAATATGCTCCTTAATTTCAAATAAAACAATAAAATAATTATATATTTTAAAATCACTGTTGTCAAGAAGCTGAAAGCATTCGGAGGTATTATTATGGAAGAAACACTTGATCTTGGCTATTTGTTTTCAATATTGAAAAAACATCTTGTTATGATAATAATCATTGGCATACTTTGCGGTGCAACAGGCTTTGCAGGAGCTTTTTTCATCATCCCGAAGAAGTATGAATCAAAGGCATTGCTTTATGTGGAAAACAGCCAGCAGAATACAGATACAGTAAATATCAACGATATCAATGCGGCTCAGAAGCTTGTAAATACTTGTCAGATAATCTTTAAAAGCGGTGCAATAATGGACAACCTTATTGCTAACCTTAACCTTCCATATACTAAGGACGAGCTTAATGAAATGATTACAGCAACCTCTGTAAATGGCACAGAGGTAATGGAGCTGTGTGTTGAATGCGGAAGTCCTCAGGAGGCAGAACAAATTGTAAATGAATGGGTTGACCTTTCAAAACAGGAATTTTCAAGAATAATCAAATCAGGCTCAATTGAGGTTGTGGATTTCGGAGAAGTGAATACTACTCCATCTTCACCAAATGTTCCTATAATTACGCTTGCAGCGTTTTTTTTAGGTGTAGCAATTGCATATGTAATGGTGCTTGTGAATGATATGTTTGATGTAGCAATCAAGCAGGATGATAATATTGCTCAGATTTATGACGTGCCTGTATTTGCGGAAATCAATGATTTTGAAAGTGTGACAAACGCAAAGTATGGCTATGGGTACGGTAAAAAGCCAAAACAGAAAATGCAGACAGAAGCAAATGATGGCGTATCTGAACGCTTTATCACCGACAGTACACCGTTTGCAATCGTTGAAGCATATAATACTGCAAGAACAAATACAATGTTTGCTGTTTCTACAGGTGAAAGCAAAATAATTGCTGTAACAAGCTCAAATCCTTCCGAGGGTAAGAGTACAACCTGTGCTAACTTTGCAATCAGCTTTGCTAACGCAGGTTTTAAGGTTTTACTTGTAGAATGTGACCTCAGAAAGCCTACCGTAGCAAAGAATTTTGCCATTAAGCCAAAGAACGGTCTGTCAGCTGTTCTGGGAGGATTCTGTTCGGTAAACGATGCAATCAACGCGGATGTATTCCCGAACCTTGATATCATCACTGCAGGGGATATTCCTCCTAATCCATCAGAGCTTCTTGGTTCACAGGCAATGAGAACCTTCCTTGCAGCTTCATCCGAAATATACGATTACGTATTTCTCGATACTCCGCCTGTAAATGTTGTAACTGACTCACAGCTTATGAATGATGTTATTGCAGGTATTGTATTCGTTGTTAAGGAAAGACATACAACTCACCCTGATATTCAGTCTGCCCTTGATAAAATCAGACTTGCAAACGGAAAGGTGCTTGGTTTTGTAAAGACCTTTGGCAGCATCGGCAAGACAGGCAGATATGGAAAGAAGTATGCGTATAAGGATTATAAGTACGGATATTCTGCTGAAAACAATGCAAATAAATAAAGAAATGAGTGAAAAAAATGCTGATATATTTTTTTCTGCTGGCAGGTGTTGCCGCAGCAGGAATACCGCTTTGCAGCAAGAAATGCGGAAAAACAGGCAGAATAATATTCTGTGCAGCCGCAGCAGTTGTATTTATTGTAATTTCAGCGTTGAGATTTCAGGTAGGATATGACTATAATCTTTATGGCGGAACGTATTTCAATATGAAATATATGACCATTGAAGAAATAGGTGCCGATAAAATGGAAAACGGCTTTTTGCTTCCGCTTTACGTGCTTAATCTCGCTTTTGAGGAGTATTATGTCGTTTTTGTGTATACATCAATTATTATTTATTCAGCAGTATTTTACCTTATCTGCAAAAATTCATCAAGCCCATGGATAAGTACGGTCTCATTCCTGTGTCTGGGTGCATTTTTCAACTCGCTGTGTTTTTTACGTCAGTTTATAGCAGCATTGATTATAACTTATGCAGTTCAGTACCTGAATAAAAAACAGCTATGGAGATTTTTAGTTCTTACAATTGCAGCTGCAAGCTTCCATTGGTCAGCACTTATTATGCTTGCAATGTGGGTATTGCTTATGATAAAGCCCGGTAAGATTTATCTTGCGGTAATAACAGTGGGAACAATCGTATTCTGTTTTATTTCCCGTTCGCTTATGTACTGGGCAATAGACAATTTCTATATGTACAAAGATTATGACCCTGCAACAAACCCCGAAGCTTCACAGGGACTTCCGATACAATATACAATAATGTTCGGAATTGTTTTTATAATAAGCTTTATTTTCAGAAAGAGACTTATTGAAAAAAATGCTATGAATTCTGTATACATCAATTGCCTTATGTATACAGTTGTTTTCGAAGCAATGGGTACGCGTCACGGTGTTCTCTCACGTTTCGCAATTCTTGTATACCTGCCTGCTGTACTTTATCTTGTTCCTGATATGGTAACGGTGATCAAGGAGTATATTTCTGAAACCTTTGAGCTTCAGCAGAAGCGTATGCGGGTTATAAAAATAATTTCAGCATGTACAAGCTCACTTCTTGCAGTCGGCTGTTATGTAATGCTTATGCTTTGCAACTATAACGGTGTTGTTCCATATATGTCACAGATGAATCGTTCTACGGATATTTTTGTCGAGCAGGTTGCTGATGAAAATGAAGACGAAAACTGGGATGATGTTGACTGGGACGAAGAAGGCTACATCGATGAGGACTGGGAAGATGAAGAGTGGATTGACGAAGAATGGGAAGACGAAATGACAGATGAAGAATTGGAATCTGATGATTGGTCAGAGGATGAATTTGACGAGGAAGCCTTTGAGGAGGATATTCTCAGTCAGCTTTCATAAAAGGTGAAATGAGGTCATCATATGAGTGAATTGATTTCACAGAAAAAAACAACGGAAAAAAACAACTATAGCCTTACCGCAAATATGTTTTTGGCATTTATAATAACATTTGCGGCTGGTACGTTAAGCTTTGAGAGCTTTATGCCTGAAAAATTTATTGCAGTGTACAGCACTGCAGTAACAATATTGTGCTTTGCAATATGGATTGTTCTCTCCGTTATAAGCGGCAAAAACAAGAAGTGGATGTTTGCGGTATATTCGGTATTATTCTGGAGCCTGCCGCAGCTGGTGATATTTCTTGCAAATGACGGACCTGAGGTGTTCAGAAAAAGCATAACAATGTATCTTTTGTCAGAGCTTGCGGCAATTATTTCGGTTCCTCCGCTTGAAGCAGCAGCTGGATTTATCAGTGTCGGAAGGATATCATTTACAGTAATAATGGTACTCGTATGTGTATTTTCCTATCTTGGAGGATTTCTTGTATCAGAGAATGTGAATGAAAATATCGAATATGATTGAATCGTTTATACCATAAAGGGGGATGACATATGAAAACAGCATTGGTTATTATGGCAGCAGGTCTTGGAAGCAGATTTGGTGAGGGAATAAAGCAGCTTGCTCCTGTTGGTATGAATGGTGAAATAATAATGGATTACTCCATTCATGATGCAATTGAAAGCGGTTTCAGCAAAATTATAATTGTAATACGCAAGGATATAGAAAATGATTTCAGAGAGATAATCGGAAACCGTATAGAAAAAATCTGTGCAGCGAAAGGTGTAGAGATCAGATATGCTTTTCAGGCGTTGGAGAATATTCCTGCAGAAATTCCGAATGGAAGAATAAAGCCGTGGGGTACAGGACATGCTGTACTGAGTGCAAAAGCTGAAATAGATTGTCCCTTTGCGGTAATAAATGCAGATGACTATTACGGCAAAAATTCTTTTGCACAGATATATGATTTTCTCTGCAATTCCGTTTCTGCTTCTAAGCTTTGTATGGCAGGCTTCGTGCTGAAAAACACATTGTCAGAAAATGGAGGAGTAACCCGCGGAATATGTGAGGTTGACAGAGAGAATAATCTTGTAAAACTTTCAGAAACAAGAAATATTGTAAAAACAGGCGATAAAGCAAGTACAAATGGAATTGAGCTGGATATGAATTCCATAGTTTCTATGAATATGTGGGGCTTTTCAACAGAATTTATTTCAGAACTTGAAAAGGGATTTGTTGATTTCTTTGCTGAAGAAGTTCCCGAAAATCCGCTCAAATCCGAGTATCTTCTTCCTATGTTTGTGGAAAAGCTTCTTCAGAATAAAAAGGTGAGCGTAAAGGTTATTCCTACCGAAGAAAAATGGTTTGGTGCAACATATAAAGAGGATATTCCATATATCAGGGAAAGCTTCCAAAAGCTTACCGAAAATGGAATTTACAGTAAGAATTTGTATTCCGATATAAAATGATTTTCAGCTGACTTCATTTATGAGGTCAGCTTTTTTGCAAAAACACTTGCATTTTTCAGAATAATGCAGTATAATAAAAATACAATTTAACAGACGGGAGCTTGTGTTACAGGCTGAGAGGGAGGTATAACCTCCGACCGATAACCTGATTTGGATAATGCCAACGTAGGGACGACTGTAAAGCGCTGACGCTTGCACGTCGGTGCATTTTTTATATATGCATAACAAGGAAGCTATCGAAATCGGTAGCTTCTTTTTTGTTGCCGTCTGTTAAAAATTATTTCAATGGAGGAAAGTTATGTACAAAACACAAATGGAAGCGGCACGAAAAGGAATTATCACGGAGGAAATGGAAGCTGTTGCGAAAAAGGAATACCGTACTCCCGAAGAAATCCGTGAGCTTGTGGCAAAAGGACAGGTTGCAATCTGTGCAAACAGGCTTCACAAGTGTATCGAGCCAAACGGTGTAGGTTCAATGCTCCGCACAAAAATCAACGTAAATCTCGGTGTTTCGAGGGACTGCAAGGACTACGACATTGAGATGGAAAAGGTAATGGCGGCGGTAAATATGGGTGCTGAGGCAATTATGGATTTGTCCTCTCACGGCAACACACAGCCCTTCAGACAGAAGCTTGTTGCTGAATGTCCTGCTATGATTGGAACTGTTCCTGTTTATGACAGCGTGATTCACTATCAGCGTGACCTTGCAACGCTGACCGCAAAGGATTTCATTGATGTTGTACGTCTGCACGCTGAGGACGGTGTTGACTTTGTTACCCTGCACTGCGGAATAACACGCAAGACAATCGAACAAATCAAACAGCACAAACGCAAGATGAACATTGTATCCCGTGGCGGCTCGCTGGTTTTCGCGTGGATGAGTATGACGGGCAACGAAAACCCGTTCTATGAATATTACGATGAAATTCTTGATATCTGTCGTGAATATGATGTAACAATCTCTCTTGGCGATGCCTGCCGTCCGGGTTGTCTTGCTGACGCAAGTGACGTTTGTCAGATTGAGGAGCTTGTCCGACTTGGTGAGCTTACAAAAAGAGCGTGGGCAAAGGATGTACAGGTTATGATTGAGGGCCCGGGACATATGCCGCTTGACCAGATTGAGGCAAATATGAAAATTCAGCAGACAATATGTATGGGTGCGCCGTTCTATGTCCTTGGACCTCTTGTAACAGATATTGCACCAGGATATGACCACATCACTTCTGCAATCGGCGGTGCAGTTGCGGCGGCAAGCGGTGCGGCATTTCTTTGCTATGTAACACCTGCTGAACATCTTGCCTTGCCGAATGTTGACGATGTAAAGCAAGGTATTATCGCATCAAAAATCGCTGCACACGCCGCTGACATTGCAAAGCATATTCCTCACGCAAGGGACATTGATGATGCGATGGCTGATGCACGCAGGACTTTTGACTGGGACAAGCAGTGGGAGTGCTCAATTGACCCTGAAACCGCAAAGAAAATCCGTGACGACAGAAAGCCTGAGATAGAGGAAAGCTGTTCTATGTGCGGTAAATTCTGTGCTGTAAGAAGTATGAACAAGGCGCTCGAGGGCGAATACATTGACATTCTGTGAGGTGATGAGATGATTAAGGTAAACGGAGAGGTTACAGAAAATATTGCAGGAAAGAATGTTGCTGAATATCTTACCGAAAGCGGTTATGACTTAAAGCGTGTAGCAGTTGAACTTAACGGAGATATTCTGCCGAAAGCACAATACGAAAGCACGCTTTTGCAGGACGGCGACAACGTTGAAATTGTAAGCTTTGTAGGGGGCGGCTGATATGACAAAGGAAGAATGGCTTGGTGTCCTTGAACAGCGGCACGGAGCAGACTTACAGCAGAAATTTTCATCAACCAGCGTTGCGGTCTGCGGTCTTGGCGGACTTGGCTCAAACGTGGCAATATCGCTTGCGAGGGCAGGTGTTGGGACGCTTCACCTGATTGACTTCGACAAGGTGGATATATCAAATCTGAACCGTCAGCAGTACGCTGTTTCACAGCTTGGAATGTACAAGACAGAAGCTATGAAGCAGACGCTTGCAGAGATTGCACCTTACTGTGAAGTTGTAACGCATACGGTAAAGCTTACAGAGGAAAACCTTCCGCTGATTGCCGATTGTGACATTGTGTGCGAGTGCTTTGACAATGCGGAGTGCAAGGCTATGCTTGTAAACGGAGCTGCAGAACATTATCCCGAAAAATACATAATTGCATCTTCGGGAATGTCGGGTTTGCACACAGGCAATACAATTACTACAAAAAAGCTTGGCAAGCGGTTGTATATCTGCGGTGACGGAGTAAGCGATGTTGATGATGACGGCACGCTTTTTGCCCCCCGTGTAATGCTTTGCGCCGCACATCAGGCAAACAAGGTTCTGCGTATTATCGCAGGCAAATTTGAAGTATAGAAAGGATTTACACTATGAACAACGATAAACTTATTTTAGGCGGACACGAATTCAGTTCACGCTTTATTCTCGGTTCGGGAAAGTATTCCCTTAACCTTATTGAAGCGGCTGTCCGTGACGCAGGTGCGG
>CALATN010000067.1 GCA_937891895.1 uncultured Clostridia bacterium | reverse complement strand
TGTATAACAGTCGGTGTACCTCCGAAGAAAAAGGATACAATTACAGCCTACCTCGAAAAGAATTCCGATGACAATACCGTAAAGGTTACCGACAGAAAAACAGACAAGAACAAAACCATTATCACAACCTATAAAGTGCTGAAAACAAAGGAAAATCTTGCCCTTCTTGAAATAAAGCTGGATACGGGACGTACCCATCAGATACGTGCACATATGGCATATATCGGCTGTCCGCTTCTCGGTGACGGTAAATATGGAATAAACAGAGTGAATAAGGAATATAAAATAAAGACACAGGCTTTATATTCGTACAAGCTGAAATTTACCTTTGAAACCGACAGCGGATGCCTTGAATACCTTAACGGAAAAGAATTTGAGGTTAAAGATGTTTGGTTCAAGGATAAATTTATATAAATAAAAATGGTATTTTTCAACATTTTTTTGATATATTTCATAAAAAAGCTTGCAATGCAGTGTTGGTTTGTGGTATAATTTAATTATAAATATTCAGGGGAGATGAAGTTATGAAAGGCGACCTCCATTGTCACACAAAGCTGTCAGACGGTTCCTTGGGAATCGAAGATATAATTGTCCAGGCAAAAAGAACAGGCATTGACTTTATTTCAATCACCGACCATGACACAATGTCATCAATTTCCAGAGCGAAAATTCTCGGTGAAAGATACGGCGTTCAGATACTTCCAGGCGTTGAACTTTCTGCATGGGATAAAACCCGTGGCAGAAAAGTACATATCCTTTGCTATGCTCCGCAGAAACCAGACCGTCTTGAAGGCGTATGTATAAAAGCCTGCGAAATCCGTAAGGCCTGCGCAAAAGAGATGGTTGAAAACGTAATGAAAATTTACCCTATCACAGCCGAAAGCGTTATGAAGTACGCAACAGGTTCAAAGAGTATTTTCAAACAACATATTATGCACGCACTCATTGACTACGGCTATACAACAGAATTCTACGGCGACCTGAGCGACGAGCTCTTTGACCTGAAAACAGGTTCTTGTATAGTTGAGCGTGAGTATCCCGACGTGAATTTTGTCCTTGACCTTATTCACTCCGCAAGAGGTGTAGCAGTTATGGCACACCCCGTATATTACGATTCTCTCGATTTGCTGGAAGAACTTGCCGCAAAGGGTAAGCTCGACGGTGTGGAAGCATATCATTACACAGCAAATGAAGAACAGCAGAAGAAAATTCTCGAAATTGCAGAAAAATATAATCTCATCGTAACAGGCGGCTCCGACTTCCACGGCTTGTATAATGCTTACCCTACACACATCGGAAGCAATACAACAGATAAGGAAAATATCGACAGAATTATCAAGCTTGCCAACAAAAAGGAAAAATAATATAACAAAGCTTGCCACGTTGAATGACGTGGCAAGTCATTTGTACAAATTTAAATCGAAAGGTTCTTGTAAAAATGGATATAATGCAGTCCTCACTTGAAAAACACTACGAATGGAAAGGCAAAATCGAAATCATTTCCCGATGCGAGGTTTCCAACCGTGACCAGCTTTCCCACGCATATACTCCCGGTGTAGCACAGCCTTGCCTCGAAATTGAAAAAAATCCCGATTTGTCCTATGACCTGACACGACGTGCTAACCTCGTCGCAGTAATAACCGATGGTACAGCTGTGCTTGGTCTCGGCGATATCGGACCACGTGCATCAATGCCCGTTATGGAAGGTAAATGTGCACTGTTCAAGGAATTTGCAGGTGTAGACGCATTCCCGATTTGTGTCAATTCAAAGGACGTTGACGAAATCGTACGTACAATCGAACTTATTTCCTATAGCTTCGGCGGAATCAACCTCGAGGATATTTCTGCGCCACGCTGCTTTGAAATCGAGCGTAAGCTCAAGGAAAAGCTTGATATACCTGTATTCCACGACGACCAGCACGGTACAGCAATTGTCGCTTCCGCCGCTATGCTCAATGCCGCAAAGGTTACAGGCAAGAAGATCGAGGATATGACCCTCGTAATCAATGGAGCAGGTGCAGCAGGCTGTGCAATCGCAAAGCAGTTTATTTCCCTCGGAATCGGAGATATTATAATGGTAGACCTGAAGGGAATAATCTGTGATGGCGACGAGTTTGAAAATCCTTCCCACTATGAAATGGCAAAGCTTACAAATAAAACACACCGCAAGGGCGGACTTGCCGATGCTATGAAGGGTGCTGACGCATTTATCGGCGTTTCCAAGCCAAACCTTGTTTCGCAGGATATGGTTCGTTCAATGGCAGATAAGCCGATTATCTTCGCTATGGCAAACCCAACTCCCGAAATTATGCCTGACCTTGCAAAAGAAGCGGGCGCATACGTCGTAGGAACAGGCCGTTCCGACTATCCTAACCAGATTAACAACGTTGTTGCTTTCCCAGGTATATTCAAGGGTGCACTTGCAGTCCGTGCAAGTGATATAAACGAAGAAATGAAGCGTGCCGCAGCTTACGCAATCGCAGAAGTTGTCCCCGAGGATAAGCTTTGCGCAGATTTCATTCTGCCTAATGCTTTCGACAAGAATATCGCAACAGTAGTAGCCGAAGCGGTTGCAGAAGCCGCAGTAAAATCAGGTGTAGCAAGACTTAATAAATAATTTTTTAGGGAGTGAATTTATGGATAAGCTTGTAGATTTAATTTGTATAATCGGAAGTGTGATACTTCTTGCAATCTGTGCAAAATATTTCACAAGAAATACTTTTGTATGTGACAAGTGCGACGGTAAATTCAAGCCTAAATTTTATCAGTTTTTTACAGGACATGTTAATGATACTTTTGTTATGAGGTGTCCGCATTGTCATACAAGAGGCAAATGTACAATGTGGACGCATTATGATAAATAATAAGAAAGGAAAAAACAATGATTATAAACTATCTTACAAGCGGAGTATGTTCAAGACAGATTTCAATTGAAATAAGCGATGATAATGTTATAGAAAGCGTTAAGTTTTTAGGCGGCTGTAACGGTAATACACAAGGTATTTCCGCACTCGTAAAGGGTATGGACGTAGAAGAAGCAATCGAAAGACTTGAGGGTATCGACTGCGGCGGCAGGGGAACATCCTGTCCCGACCAGCTTGCAAACGCTCTCAAGCAGGCTTTGTAATGGATATGATAACAAAAGGCACGCTCCTCAGAACGTGCCTTGCTGTGTTATTTGCCGCAGGCTTTGCGATGTTTCTTTTTCCACCTGTATTCAGCGGAGTGTTCTTCAATATCGGCAATACCGCAGGTATGCTTGCCTGTGCCGCTTTGTTTTTCACAACAATCTACTGGAGTAAGCTTGTTGCCTTACTCAGCGAAAATAAAGCACTCCGTATCACAGCAATAATTATAACAGTCATAGCTGTTACACTTATCATACTTGCCGCAGTAATTTCCGCATTTATGCTTTCAGCGGTAAATTCACCGCCACCTGAAAATTCAACAGTAATAATCCTCGGCTGTAAGGTAAAGGGCGAGCGGCCAAGCCTTATGTTGAGCAAGCGAATCAACGCCGCATACGAGTATCTTTCCCAAAATCCAGGCGCAATGTGTATTGTTTCAGGCGGACAGGGAAGCGACGAAATAATGTCCGAAGCAGAGTGTATGAAGCGTGAGCTTGTGAAAAAGGGAATAGCGGAAGAAAGAATAATTATGGAGGATAAGTCCACCAGCACCGACGAAAACCTCCGCTTTTCGCTTGAAAAAATGCAGGAAAACGGACTCAGCGGAAGCGTAACAATTGTAACAAGTGAGTTCCACCAGCTTCGTGCAAAAATGATAGCCTCCGAGTATTTCCCCGAAAGCTATGCAGTATCCGCACCAACAGTATGGTATCTGTTGCCAACCTATTGGGTGAGAGAATGGTTTGGTGTAACATATCAGTTTATATTCAAATAAAAAGGCAAGTGATAATTTCACTTGCCTTATTTTTTATTCAGTTGCAGGGACAACATCCTCAAGAAAGTCATCTTCTTCAAGTGGTACCTCATCTGTCGGGATTTCTTCCTCAACAACGGGTTCTTCACCTATGTTGTGACCGTAAACCGACGAATAGAATTTGTTAAGCACCTCAATACTGTCAGGTGTGTACTGGTCCATATAAACCATAAGCTCATCAAGCACAGGACCGAAATCCTCAACCCTTCTCGGCTCATCTGTACGTGCGTCATAGCGGGCCTTCATATTTGCTTCCTTCCATACACGATTGAACATAGCAATTATGTAGCGTCCCTTTTTAGCAATAAGTGCATTTTTTACAACTGATGGAATAGGTTCCTTGAAAGTATGATATTTCTGGAGTGCAATAAGCTCATCGAGTGCTTCAAAAATCTTATCAAGATAGGAAAAGAAATTCTTCGGATTTTTGGTTGCAGCAATTCCTTCCATATTCTGATTGATACTCTTCATTTTTTTTGAAATGTATCGCTTTGTCATTTCAGAAAGAAATTCAGGAGAAACCATCAGCTTCTTTTCGTTTGTACCGAAAATAAGATTTTGCAATTCAATCTGCTTTTTCTTATCGTAAGCAGGTGCCATAAATACATATCCTTTCTTAAATCTGCGGTTTTATTTTAAATACTTTGTTGTACACAACAGCAACAGCAGGCATTACGATTATTACCAATGGAATAAATACGATAAGCTCAGCACCGATTTTTCCACAACGGATATAGAATTGTTCAGCAGTGCTTGACATAAAGCCATAATGTTGCAATACCAGTGTATTAAGGACAAGTGATATAATAGCCGAGTCAACTACTCTTGCAATAACCGACATTGTAACAAGCTTTGCACCTGTCCTCTTATAAAGCATTATTCCATACAGCAAGCCTTCTGAAACAGCCGTGAGAGAAAGCAATGGCAGGGGAGCCTGACCACCGAGAATACACCCTATAAGGTCGCCTGCAAGTGCCGCAAGCATCGCAGGAACAGGCCCAAACAGCATACCAACCGAAGCAAGTGCCACAAAAGCAAAGTTAACTTTGATGAAATCACCTATTCTTATGGAAAACATATCAAGAATAATAAATATTGCCACAAGAATACCTGTTACTGTAAGACAACGTACGTTTTTCATTTCTGCCGCAGAATCTTTGAATGTAGAAAAAAAGCTTTTCATTATAATACCTCCTTAAAATTATGCTAATTTGCATAATCGGGAGAAACATCATTTCAATGAAAAGCTCCTGTTATGCATTTCAGCGGGATGCGACAGATGTACCGCAAACAAGTAATTGTTTTTCGTCATGGCGGCAACTCCCCGTCCGCCAAGCACTTATACGCACATCTGTCTACTCTGTAAATGCGAATATTTAATTAGAAAGAAATTTCGTTAGCAATCTTGTAAAGATTTTCATCAAATGGCTTCTTCATAGAAAGAGCTTCCTTGATGTCAAAGTCAACAATCTTGTTGTCACGCATAGCAACAACACGGTTACCGATACCCTGATCGAGAAGGTTAACAGCATAATAACCCATTTCGCTTGCAACAACTCTGTCACGAACTGTTGGTGAACCGCCACGCTGAACGTGACCAAGAATTGTAGCACGGGACTCGATACCAGTCTTTGCTTCGATTTCCTTAGCAAGAGCTTCGGAATTACCAACACCTTCGGATACGAGGATAATGAAGTGTTCCTTCTTTTCCTTCTTGGAAGCTTCCATCTTTGCAATGATATCATCAATGTTGTATGGAACTTCCTGTGTAATGATAGCCATAGCACCAACAGCTGTACCAACATTAAGTGCAATCCAGCCAGCGTTTCTGCCCATTACTTCAACGATAGAGCAGCGGTCGTGGGACATAGCTGTGTCACGAAGCTTGTCAACCATTTCCATAGCTGTGTTCATAGCAGTGTCATAACCGATTGTGTAATCAGTGCAGGAAATGTCGTTGTCAATTGTACCAGGGATACCGATACAAGGTACGCCTGCCTTGGAAAGGTCAGCAGCACCTCTGAAGGAACCGTCGCCTCCGATAACTACAATACCAACAAGACCGAGTTCATCGCAGCGAGCCTTAGCCTTTTCAACGTATTCCCAATCCTTGAATTCCTTGCAGCGAGCAGTATAAAGCATTGTACCGCCGTGGTGAATGATATTGGAAACATCGCGAGCACCAAGATTGATTGTTTCGCCGTTGAGAAGACCGTTGTAACCTCTCTGGATACCAACAACTTCATATCCCTTGCCAAGAGCAGCTCTTGCAACAGCTCTTACAGCAGCGTTCATACCAGGAGCGTCGCCGCCACTTGTTAAAACACCTATTCTCTTCATACCTTTTTCCTCCAAAATTATATACATAAAATGTACAAATTATACTTTTCCAAACATAATACATTATACTATTTTGAAAAGCCTTTGTCAAGACAATTAAATATATTGCTGAAACAATTAAGCATTTTGCTGTTTTAAAGCGATATTTTCACAGCCTGTTATTGCAGAAATGCTATTGAGAAGCTTGTCACATATGTTAATTCCACCAATGCTTTTCGGAGAAACAGCTTTTTTCATATCCTGTAAATACAGAACAAGCCTTGATTTTCCTGTATTTTCATTACAAATATCCAGTATCTGCTGGATTTTTTCATTTTCGTAAGAACAGCATTTGATATACAGCGACATATCTTCAATACGCTTCAGATAAGCGTCAGCATCAAAAATCTGTTCAATAACAAGCTTTGCTTCATCATCCTTATAGGAAAGCTTTGCAGTAATGAAAACTTTCCTGCCTTTCTGAATAATATCCCTGTTTCCCGCAAGAATATCCGCAAAAATAAGCCCTTCAATTTCACCGCTTATATCTTCAAGCGTAACAAAAGCCATCTTTGCACCGTTCTTCTGAGTGTAAAGCTTAATACCTTGCAATATGCAGAACATAGAAACATTGCTGTTATCCCTTAATGTACGTTCTTCAGCTGTCATCTGTGCCGCTGAGTTTGTGCGGAGGAGTGTTCCGTACAGACTGTAGCTTTCAAGAGGATGCCCCGAAATATAAATACCCAGAATATCCTTTTCCATTTCAAGCTTTTCAGCAAGCGGATATTCTTCATAAGCCTCAATCGCAACAGATGACGTATTACTTTCACCTTCATCAAGCTCAAAGAAGTTAATCTGTCCCTCCATATTACGTGAGGAGTAAGCCTGAATACTGCTGAAAATTCTGTCATAATTTTCAATCATTTCACGTCTGTTGTGCCCGAAGCAATCAAAAGCACCGCACTTGATAAGGCTTTCAATTGCACGCTGGTTAATATCCTTTCCGTTCATACGCTTGCAGAAATCTTCAAGTGAAAGGAATTTTCCATCCCGTTCACGTTCAGCAATCATATCACGGATAGAGTTGATGCCAAGATTTTTTACAGCAAGAAGTGCAAAGCGAATTCCCTTTACAGTTGGAACAAATCCCGTTCCGCTTTCGTTTATGTCAGGCGGAAGTATAGCAACGCCATTCTTCGCACATTCCTCCGTGTATTCAAGTATCTTGCCCGTGTTTTCAAGGGAAGCCGTCATCAGCGCCGCCATATATTCCTTGTAATAATGGCATTTCAGATAAGCCGTCTGATAGGAAATATAAGCGTAAGCCGCCGCGTGTGACTTGTTGAACGCATAGGAAGCAAAACTTACCATCTCATCGAAAATATCATTTGCAACATTTTCAGAAACTCCATTTGCCAGCGCACCCTCAACAAAAACGCTACGTTCTTTAAGCATTACATCAGCCTTTTTCTTGGCCATAGCACGCCTTACCAGGTCAGCACGTCCGTATGAATATCCCGCCATTTTGCGACAGATTTCCATTACCTGTTCCTGATAAACAATACACCCATAAGTTACATCAAGAATATCCTTTAAAATCGGATGCTTGTAAGTGACCTTCTGCGGATTGTGCCTGCATTCGATATATCGAGGAATACTGTCCATAGGACCAGGTCTATACAACGAAAGCACCGCAATCAGATCCTCAATCGACTCGGGCTTAAGACGCATAAGTACCTGTCTCATACCCGCACTTTCAAACTGGAATACACCCGATGTGTACCCCTGAGAAATCATCTCATAAACAGCCTTGTCATCAAGCGGTATTTTTGTTATATCAAAATCAGGAATAGCCTTTCTGATGTAATTTTCAGCGTCACGGATTACAGTAATGTTACGAAGTCCAAGAAAGTCCATTTTCAGCAAACCAAGGCTTTCAAGTTCATCCTTTGCATACTGAGTGACAATAGCGTCACCGTTTTTCTGTACAGGTACATACTCACTGACAGGCGCATCGGAAATTACCACACCTGCCGCATGAGTCGAAGCGTGACGTGGCATACCCTCCAGCTTTTTAGCCGTGTCAATCATTTTCCGTACATCACTGTCATTTTTGTAAAGTACAATCAGGTCAGCATTGTTTTTCAGTTCATCTTCAAGCGGCGCACCTGACAACAGCTTTGAAACCTTGTCCACAGCCTGATAGGGAAGTCCCATAACACGTCCCACATCACGTATTGCACCCTTTGCCGCCATTGTACCGAAAGTAATAATCTGCGCAACCCTGTCTGTGCCGTATTTCCGTACAACATAATCAATAACCCTCTGTCTGCCCTCATAGCAGAAATCAATATCAAAGTCAGGCATTGAAACACGTTCAGGATTGAGAAAACGTTCAAAAAGCAGATTGTACTTCATCGGGTCAACCGAGGTTATTCCGATGCAGTAAGCCGCAATACTTCCCGCACCCGACCCACGTCCTGGACCAACAGGAATTTTCTGCTCACGGGCATAACGAATAAAATCCCATACTATTAAAAAGTAGTCAACATATCCCATTCGCGTGATAACATCAAGCTCATATTCCATTCGTTCAGTAATTTCCGTACTTGGATTTTCTCCGTAACGCTTCTTCATTCCTTTGCAGCAAAGTTTTCGGAAATAGTCAACGTTGTCAGTAACATTTTCAATCGTAAACTTCGGAAGCTTTATCTTGCCGAATTCAAACTCGACATTGCACATCTCCGCAATTTTCGCCGTGTTGTCAACAGCCTGAGGAACATTGACAAACAGCTCACGCATTTCCGTTTCCGACTTCATATAGAACTCATTTGTCGGGAAGGAAAGGGGATTAGGCTCACTCAACAGCGTGTTGGTCTGAATTGCAATCAATACACGCTGAACCTCGTGATCCTGTTTTGTAATATAATGCGCGTCATTTGTAGCAACGAGAGGAATACCCGTTTCCGCCGATAATCTGTACAGAAGCGGAAGTATCCTCATTTCCTCGGGAATATTGTGGTTCTGTATCTCAATGTAATAGTTGCCCTCGCCGAAAATCTCACGGTATTTCAGCGCAACAGCCTTTGCACTCTCATATTCACCATTAACAAGCTTTCTCGGAATTTCACCCGCCAGACAACCTGACAAAGCAATAAGCCCCTCGTGATATTTCCCGAGAAGCTCAATGTCAACACGGGGTTTGTTGTAGAAGCCCTCCGTGTAACCGTATGAAACAAGCTTGATTAAATTCTGATAGCCTGTGTTATTTTTGCAAAGCAGCACAAGATGATAGGGTTTGTTGTCCTGACCGTGGATTTTGTCAAACCTCGTCCTCGGTGCAACATAAACCTCACAGCCTATAATCGGCTTTATACCTTGTGCAATTGCCTCATTGTAAAATTCAACAGCCGAATACATACAGCCGTGGTCAGTAACCGCAACAGACGTCTGTCCCAGTTCCTTTGCATAGCTGACAAGCTGCTTTATGCGGCACGCACCGTCAAGCAAGCTGTATTCACTGTGCAGATGAAGATGTACAAAGCTCATTTGCCGCACCTCCGTTTATTTTTCATTCCGTTCCTCACGCAAAGCCTCCGCAATCTCGGAAATCCTTTTAAGCCTGTGATTTGCACCCGACCGTCCAAGCGGCTTGTCCAGATTTTCACCCAGCTCACGAAGTGACATTTCAGGATATTCCATACGAAGCTCCGCAATGTTAATCAAGTCAGCAGGCAGATTTTCCAGACCAATCGTGTCAGTAATATATTCAATATCCGCAATCTGCTTGTCCGAAGCCTTGAGAGTACGCTCAATGTTAGCCGAGTCGCAGTTTGCAATACGATTAGCCTTGTTGCGCACGTCCTTGTAAATCTTGACATTCATCAGGTCAATGCTGCTCATCGTCGCACCCATCAGCGTCAGTAAATCTTCAATAGCTTCGCTGCCCTTGAGATAAATAACATACATGTTCTTTCTCTCAGTGTACTTCGCATTGATGCCAACCTCAGTAAGCAGACCCAGCAAATCCTGCGTCAAATCATAGTATGGCACAACAAATTCAAGATGATACTCCTTGATAGGCTCAGTAATGCTACCGCAGGAAAGAAAAGCACCCGCAATAAACGCAAAAATGCTGTTGTTGTCAATATTCTCACGCTGAATACGGTGAATGAGCGTGCGGCTTGAAATTCTGTAACGGTAAATAATTTCCTCACGGAAATGCTCCGACGGAATGTTCAGCGAGTACAGCGTAACATCATTTTTTTTCTTTGTTTCCGTAACCTCAACAATATTACGCCCGCCGATAACATCATCCGCAAGACGACAGAAAAGCTCGCAGACAAGCTGATTTTCTGTCTGGAAAGTAATTGAATCAGGAGTAAAATTCTTACAGAATAAAAGCATCCCATATAAACAGCAGTATTTTCTGTCTTTATCCGTAATAATCGAGCAAAGCTCCTTTTTTACCGAATGTGAAAAAGACATTTATATCAATCCTTTATTTGTCCTTGTTAATGTCCCTGTGACTTATTCTGCATCGCATATTCTTGTCAACAAGGTGCTTGTAGATAGTTTCGGCAAAAGTAACACTTCTGTGCTTGCCGCCCGTGCAGCCGAAAGCAATGACAAGCTGACTCTTACCCTCGTGAATGTACAGCGGAATAAGAAAATCCAACATATCCTTCAGTTTCTTTTCCAGCTCTTTTGACTGGTCAAAGCTGAGCACATAATCACGCACACAGCTTTCAAGTCCCGTATGCTGTTTAAGTTCAGGAATATAGAATGGATTGGGCAGACAGCGTACATCAAATACAAGGTCAGCCTCACGTGAAATGCCGTACTTGAAACCGAAAGACATAACCTTTACAACCATAGACTCATTAGGGTTGTCAAGGAAAAGGGAATAAACAGTTTCCTTAAGCTGAGCCATAGAAAGGTCAGTAGTATCTATGTAATAATCAGCGTGCTCACGAACAGAAGCAAGAACCTCACGTTCTGTATTGATAGCCCTCTGCAGACTGCCGTGACTCTGTTCATCGAGCGGGTGTCTGCGACGGGTTTCCTTGTATCGTTTTATCAACACTTCATCACTTGAATCAAGGAAAAGAATTGAGGTGTCAAGATTGTTGCTTTTCAGATAATTCAAGCCCTCATCAAGTTCAAAGAAAAGCTCACCGCCACGGATATCAGTAACAATAGCAACCTTCTGCATCTGACCGTTGTTGATACAGATTTCGGCAAATTTCGGAATAAGCTGTGGGGGAATGTTGTCTATACAATAGTAGCCGATATCTTCCAGTACATTCACAGCACCTGATTTACCCGACCCTGACATACCTGTTACAATCAGAAATTTCATATAACAATCCTCACGATTCAATGTTTTTATCAGTAATAATCAACGGTTCACATTCAAGAACATAACCTATACTTCCACCATTTGTAACAAAATTTGGTTTAATTTCAAATTTAGAATACATTGTTTTTTGTACAATACACTCTGTTTCAAAGTCACATATTTCACATTGTCTATCACGCACACAATTCATACGAAGAAGCATTTCTCCCATACCACCTCTAATAGCTGATACTTTATCTTTTGGTAATATAGAATCTTCTAAAAAAGAAATTGTAAAACGTAATTTTACAAAACGTACCTGCAATGCATCGAATAATTTTTTATCCATGTCTATCTTGTATCTTCTTTCAACTTCTAAATATTAATAATTTATATTACAAGGAATTGCAATTGTATGTGCTCCTATCACAATTTTATCAGAGATTCTATCATCTTCTAATCCAATATTCTGTATACATGAACCATAAAATTTTTTTATTGATTCATTAAAGAAAACACTACCTGCTTTTAAGAAAATTAATGGTTTTTTAAATGGAGAATCTTCTTCCGATGAAATATAACTAATTTTTGGATACTTTACAAATGTTTTATAATATCCCTTTATTGGATCTTCTTTATGTGGAATAAAATTAGATAATGCTATAAATCCATTAGGTTTTTCTGGAAGTTTAAATCCATTAAATACCTCCAATTTACTTGATATATCAAAAATTCCTTTTCCAACTGAACGCTGTGCTCCAATTCCAAAACGTAACATTTCTCTTACAGTACACTCTAATACTTCTTTCTCAAGTGTTGAATAAATATAAATATCATATTCTTGAATAGAAAATGTTTCTTCTATTTCAAATAAATTACTTGCTCCTTCTATATTTTCCACATTGTCACTTTTTCGGCTTACCATATTTCTCCATGACATCATTTTAACTTCGTTATCTACTTTACTAGAAAAAGTAATCAAATTACCATTAATAATTTCATTAAATTCATCTAAGGTAATCTCTGAAATATTTCCTTTTTCTTTTTTAGCAATATACTTTTTATATTTTTCTTTCTTAGTAAGTAATTTATCTGTTTGTTTACTAAATTCACTTATTCCAATCGGTATTGGTAGCTTACCGCTTGAAAATGCATTAGAAAAAATGTTAAATTTATAAAATTCCCCCTTTTTCCCCTCTTTTTGAGGTATTAAATAACAAATAAATATAGTATAATACTAATAATTTTTTTGTCTACAATAAAATTTAATAAAAAATAAAATAATATTAAAATAGACTAGTAAAAATCAAGCTAGTCTGTTTTAATATATGTAGAAATAAAATTTAGGAGGAAATTATGGTTGAATATATAGGAATAGATATAGGTGGAACAAATATTAAAATAGGTGCGATAGATGAGCATGAAAATATTGTATATACATACAAAGAACCAACGTATAAAAATGTTATAT
>CALATN010000066.1 GCA_937891895.1 uncultured Clostridia bacterium | reverse complement strand
GGGAGTTTGAGGGATGACCCTTTTTCAAAAGGGTCTCCCTCAATAGGTCTCCACAATCTCCCCGTTAAATTTCAATTTATCGATTCAAAGCTGTTGTAATTTTAAAAAAGGTATGCTACAATTATTTTGTTTATTGCGAAAGAAGTTGGGCGGGTGTATTATGAAACAGGATAAATACTTCAGTATTCTTTTTCCGTATTATGAAAGCACGGAATATAAGCAACTCTCTGCTACAGCGTGTCATGACCTTGGGATAGATACTTTGTGTGACAGGCTGACTACTGACGCAAAGGAACGTCGTATGATATCGGATGTTCTGGCAAATATGACGGCGGATCCGAGAGTTGCAAGGTACAGACAAAAGGTTTTTGCGGATATACTCAGGCTTCCCGAGTTACGTACGGAGCTTATGGAATTGTTTGATAAGATGGAATTTATCAGAAATTTTGGGATTATGCATAAGACGACGGATGAAAAGCTTGGCGTATGGCATCTTTATCACAGGCTTGAGGAGCTTAACGATTATATAAAATGCGTTGAATCCATGAGAAAGTGCCTTTCGGACGCAGAAATTGAGTCTGAGGGTCTTATCGGTTTCAGAAATTACATTGACACGCTTTATAATGAAGCTCTTTTCGGAGAGATGAAAAAAGACGTTGCCGAGCTTAAAGTGAAAACTTCGGGGATACAGAGTGTGACGCTGGGCATCAATCTGAACGAAAGATTTGAAGCGGTCAGCATGGGTCTTGTTTCGGTAAATGACAAGCCGTTCAAAAAATCGGGAATTGTAAGTAATTTTGCTGAAGCGGTTACATCAAAAAACGGCGTACATAAGGGAACGGACTGGAACGGTGATATGCATTATCATCAGGTGGAAAACGTGCAGGGCGGAGCTTTTGCGGGATTTGCTGAAAAAATGGCAGGTTATTCTTATATGCAGAATACGCCGTTTGCTGACAATAGGATAAGGTCAACGATTGTTAATGTGCCTGAGGGTGACGGAATAAACAATTCGACGTTTTACCTTGAAAAGGTAATTAACAGAATGCTGGAGTCACTGGTTAAGAAGCTGAGAAACACGCTGACAAAGTATGCGAATATAGCAGTAATGAATATTTCACAGCTTATTCCCGAATTTGTATACTATATAAGATTTGCGGAATTTGTTGAAAAGAATATGGACAATGGCTTTCCGTTTTGTGAGGCACAGGTTATAGACGACGGTGCAACCTCTATGGATGCGAAAGGGCTGTACAATCTGAAGCTTGCTATGAATGTTGAGAGCAAGGATGATATTGTGTATAATGACCTTGTCTTTGATAAAGAGCATACAATATATATTCTCACGGGTGCGAACAGAGGCGGAAAAACCACTGTTACGCAGGCAGTGGGGCTTATGTTTGTGTTGGCTCAGGGTGGAATTTTCGTACCTGCGACGTCATTCGGCTATAAGCCTGTGGATTGCATATACACCCATTTCCCTGCTGATGAGGACAAGACAATGGATCTTGGACGGCTTGGAGAAGAATGTGTAAGATTCAGAGAAATTTATTCGGAATGTACGGCGGACAGCCTGCTGTTGCTGAATGAAACCTTTTCTACAACGTCCTTTGAGGAGGGCTTTTATATTGCAAGGGATTCGGTAAGGGCGCTTGTTGACAAGAAGGTACGTACGATTTACAACACACATATGCACAAGCTTGCGGCAGAGGTGCAGGAGCTTGACGGCGGTGCAGGTGTTTCTTCGCTGATTATGAGAAGCGACAACGGAAAGCGTTCTTTCAAGGTGGAGGTTGCATCACCTGAAGGTTTATCGTACGCGAGGGATATTGCCGAAAAATACGGCGTAACATACGAAATGCTTACGGGCGGAAATTGAATATTCACACAGCACCTTTGCGGCATTGTCTGTAAGGGTGCTGTTTCTATAAGTGGAATTGCCAAAGAAAAGGGCGAATTTGTGCCGTTTTTTTAATACTATGCTGTTGTAATTTCAAAAAAGATGTGCTATAATTATTCTATCTATTGCGAAAGGAGTTGGGCAGGTGTCTGAGAATATATTGCTTGCAATAAATTATGAGTCGCTGGCGATTTATGCTAAGTTCGGCGGCGCTATGCTGGGCATTCTTATGCTGGTATGGGTTATTGCACTGATTACTCCGAAGCTGGCGAAGGTTATCGACAAGCTTATGGGCAAGCCTGCCGACCCGAGTCCCGAAAGGGTGCAGGAAGTTAACGAGGATAATTACAAGGTCTACAGCTTGTTTGAGGATCGTCCTGACGGTGAAACAAGCGGACTTGTTAAAAATGATGATAAATCTGATGATGCAAAAGGAGAATAATTATGGCTAAGGATAAAAAGTTAGTTGAAGCGATTACCTCTATGGACGAGGACTTCGCAAAGTGGTACACCGATATTGTTAAGAAGGCTGAACTCATTGAGTACACATCCGTAAAGGGCTGTATGGTAATCCGTCCTTATGGTTACGCTATCTGGGAAAATATGCAGAGAATTCTTGACGGTATGTTCAAGGCTACAGGTCACGAAAATGTTTGTATGCCTATGTTCATTCCTGAGAGCCTGCTTCAGAAGGAAAAGGATCACGTTGAAGGCTTTGCTCCTGAGGTTGCCTGGGTTACACACGGCGGCTCCGAAAAGCTTGAGGACAGACTTTGTGTACGTCCTACTTCCGAAACACTTTTCTGTGAGCACTACGCTAACATCATTCACTCCTACCGTGACCTGCCTAAGCTCTACAACCAGTGGGTTTCCGTTGTAAGATGGGAAAAGACAACACGTCCTTTCCTCCGTTCAAGAGAGTTCCTCTGGCAGGAAGGTCATACAATCCACGCTACAGCTGAGGAAGCTGTTATTGAAACAGAAAAGATGCTCAACGTTTACGCTGAATTCTGTGAAAAGTCACTTGCTATGCCTGTTGTAAAGGGCAAGAAGACAGAAAGCGACAAGTTTGCTGGTGCAGAAGCTACTTACGCAATCGAGGCTCTTATGCACGACGGTAAGGCGCTTCAGGCTGGTACTTCCCACTACTTCGGCGACGGCTTTGCAAAGGCATTTGAAATTATGTACACTGACAAGGAAAACAAGAAGGTGTTCCCGCACCAGACTTCCTGGGGCGTTACAACACGTCTTATCGGTGCTATCATTATGACACATGGCGACAACAACGGTCTTGTTCTTCCGCCTGCTGTTGCACCTGTTCAGGCAGTTATCATTCCTATTCAGCAGCACAAGGAAGGCGTTCTTGACAAGGCTGAGGAAATCGCAAACCAGCTCAAGGCTGTTGGTGTACGTGTCAAGATTGACGACAGCGAGAACTCCCCTGGCTGGAAGTTTGCTGAGTACGAAATGAAGGGTGTTCCTGTAAGAATTGAAATCGGTCCTAAGGATATTGAGAATAACAAGTGCGTTGCTGCTACAAGATACAACGGCGCTAAGCGTGATGTAATGCTTGATGATGTTGTTGATGCAGTTCTTGATATGCTGGGTAAGGAAATTCCTGAGGGAATGTTTAACAAGGCTCTCGAAAACCGTGAAAAGCACACTTACTCCTGCACAACTATGGACGAAATCGTTGCTGCACTTGAACAGAACGGTGACGGCTTCGTAAAGGCTATGTGGTGCGGCGAAGAAGAATGTGAGGATAAGGTTAAGGAAACAACAGGCGTTGGTTCAAGATGTATTCCTTTCGAACAGGAAAACCTTTCCGACAAGTGCGTTTGCTGCGGCAAGCCTGCTAAGACTATGGTATATTGGGGTAAAGCATATTGATGACTGAAAGTCATCAATATGCTCCGAGTATTTTCGCGTTGCGAAAATACATCGGCGCAGTTTTCACAACGTTGCGACTTTGCGTTGGGTTGCGAAAATACATCAGGGTTGCATCAATGCAACGGCTTTGCATAATGTTTCAGATTGATTTGAATGGGCGGACTCTGTTCGCCCATTTATGATATGAGGTGCGAAGATGAAAAAGCTTATACTATTGCTAATGTGCTTATGCCTTGCAGGATGCAAGGCTGACAATTCGGGCAGTGCTTCCGTTGAAACTACGGCGGCAACAACTGTAACTACGGTTGAAACTACAACTGTTTCTGAAACAACAACGGATACAACTACAACAACGGCTGAAACAACCACAGTTGAAACTACATCCGTTCCTGAAACTACTACGGCTGAAACTACAACTACAGCTGAAACAACAACCGTACCTGAAACTACCACGGTTGAAACCACAACCGTTCCCGAAACCACTACGGTTACTGCAACTACAACGGCTGAAACCACAACTGTTCCCGAAACTACTACAGTTGCTGAAACGACTAAAAAGGTCAAGAAAACCACTAAGGCTGAAACTACTGCTGAGGTGACCACTGCGGCTGTTGCTGATGATGATTACACGGTCATTGAGGTTGAGGGAAAGAAATACAAGCTTTCCTTTGAGGACAATTTTGACGGCGACAAGCTTGATGAAACAAAGTGGGAAAGGTGTCCCGAATGGAAACGTCAGGACCTGAACTGCTACTGGGATGACGATATGTCCTATCTTGACGGCGAGGGCAATCTTATTCTTGAAACAAGATTTGATAAAACAAACAAGTATCTTTGCGGTGCGGTACGTTCAAAGGGCAAGTATGAACAGGCTTATGGCTATTTTGAGATAAGGTGCACGGTCAACACTGTTCCGGGCTACTGGACGGCGTTCTGGCTTATGGGCGAAACTGTCAGCGATGAAACAGGCGGCGGTGTTAATGGTACAGAGATTGACATTATGGAGTCGGCTTTTTTTGAGGAAAAGTTAATTCAGAACACGCTTAACTGGGACGGTTACGGTGAGGCACACAAGTCATCGGGTTTTAAAGCCCCTGCTGATGTTTATGACGGAGAGTACCACACATTCTCGCTGTTATGGACGGAAGATGAGTATATTTACTATATTGACGGCAAGGAAAGCTGGCGAACAAATGCTGAGGAAGCGCTTGGTACTTGTGAGGTGCCGCTGTATATGAAGATTACTGCGGAAACAGGTTCCTGGACATTGCCCAAAGGCGGCATCAAGGATCTGCCTGACTATATGAAGATTGATTATGTCCGTGCGTATACTGCGGAGTGAGGTTTGAAATGAAAAAGCTTATACTATTACTAATGTGTATATGCCTTGTTGGGTGCAAGGCTGATAATTCGGGCAGCGCTTCCGTTGAAACGACAGTGGCTGTTACTACCATAGCTGAAACAACCGTGGCTGCCACAACAACGGCTGAAACGACAACGGCTGCCGAGACGACTGAGGTTACCACATCGGCTGAAACGACAACTGTTTCCGAAACGACAGTGGTTACTACAACAACGGCTGAAACGGCAACTGCTGCTGAGACGACAGAGGCTACCACAACAACGGTTGAAACGGCAACGGCTGAAACTACTACAGTTACAACTACAGCGACTACAACTACTGCTGCCACAACAACCGCAAAGGCTGAAACGGCAAACCAGGCTTCAAAGGGTAAAGCGACCGTTTTTGAGGCGGAGGACGCTGTTCTTTACGGAGGGCTGAAAGCGGAGACTGTTGACGGCTTTTCAGGCGGTGAGGGTGTAGGTACATTTTCCGACCAGAAGCAATATATTGAATTTACTGTCAATATAAAGGAAAGCGGTGTATACAACCTTACCTTTACGGGAAAGGGCATCGGCTCGGACAAGGACAACAACATCAATGTTGACGGAAAGAATGTGGGTACAGTAAAGCATCTCAATGAGAAGAAGTCCGACAGCACGGTTACGAATGTTATGCTTGACAAGGGCGAGCATAAGATTACGGTTACGTCATCCTGGGGCTGGATTTATCTTGACAAGATGAGCCTTGAGGCGGCGAAGGGTATTTCCGAGGAAATATATGATGTTGCTCCGAAGCTTATCAATGCTGATGCTACGGCTGAAACCAAGGCACTGTTCAAGTTCCTTTGCGACAATTATGGTGAGAAGATTATTTCGGGTCAGGTCTGCGATTATGGTATGAACGGTCCCGAATTCAAGGCTATCAAGGCAGAAACAGGCAAGTACCCTGCTATGCTGGGACTTGATATGATGGACTACGCTCCGTCGAGAACAGAACTTGGTGCAAAGGGCAGTTCGGTTGATGTAGCCATTGATTTCAGCAACAAGCAGGGCGGCATTGTCAATTACTGCTGGCACTGGAATGCTCCTACCGAATACCTCAAGGACGGCAAGGACGAAAACGGAAACCCACGCTGGTGGGGCGGTTTTTACACGAGAAACACCGATTTTGATATTGCTAAGGTTATGGACGGCAAGGACCCTGAGGGCAAGAAGCTTCTCGACAGGGACATTGCGGAGATTGCAAAGCAGCTTAACAAGCTGGAGGACGAGGGTGTGCCTGTTTTGTGGCGCCCTCTCCACGAGGCTTCGGGCGGCTGGTTCTGGTGGGGCGCAAAGGGTGCTGACGCTTACAAGAAGCTGTGGGTTTACCTTTATGAACAGCTTACGGACGTTTATGGCTGTGACAATCTTATCTGGGTTTATAACGGGCAGAATGCTGACTGGTATCCGGGTGACAAGTACGTTGATATAATCGGTGAGGACATTTACACTGACAAGCACAACTACCAGCCGCAGACTTCAAAATTTGCGGAGGCTGTCGAGTACAGCGGCAAGAACAAGATTGTTGCGCTGACGGAAAATGGTGTACTGTTTGATATTGATGATGCGTTTGCGGCAAATACAAAATGGGCGTGGTTCAATACCTGGTGCGGTGATTTTGTTGTGAAGAATTCGAAATATAATGAGGAGTACACTGACAAGGAAATGCTCAAAGAGGTATATGAAAGCAAAAAGGTGCTTACCCTTGATGAGCTTCCTGATTTGAAGAATTATAAGTGAGGTACAGAATGAAAAGGCTCGTTCCTATACTATTATCAATATGTATATGTTTCACAGGCTGTTCGCTGAGGAAGGTTATTGAGCTTGAGGGCAGAGAGCAGGTTGAGGCGTTTGTTGCTGAGGCAAAGACGTGGCAGAGCGGCAGATATCTGCTGACTAATCTTGTAACGGGAGAAACAGACCAGGTGTTTTCTTTTATGAACAATGCTGACGGAACTCAGTGTTATCTTTATGAAAGGGTCGCTGATGAAACTCTTTATACTGAATACAGTGACGGCAAGGAGATTTATTTTACAGCCGAAAAAGACGGTGAAATTACTGAAGGCGAAGGTGCTGAGGACAATATTCTGTACACGGCTGAAAATCCGCATCCCTACTCTACGGGGGAACTGCTGTTTTATGTAAATCTGTATGCTTTGGGATCAACAGCTGAAACGGACAGCGAGGGCAATGTGACCTATAAGTACATTTATGATGTTGCAAAGATAAACAAGACCCTGGATACTTCCCTTTCAAGCTTTACCACTACCTACACCTTTGATAAGGACGGCAAATTCCTTTATTTCACACAAGAAAATTCAGACGGAACAAACAGCTATTCATATATGATTGAGGTGCTGGACGCAAATTCGGTTACTGAGCTTGATAATCCGACAAAATAATTACAGTAAGTTATTAAGTATTCCCCTGTTTTGAGCAGTTTATACGAGGTGTAATTGATTTCGTTAAGTTGCACAAAATTACTTTTGCAAATTCTTTTAAATTCTACATCAAAATATTTGAAAAATAGCACCAAACCCTTGCAATTGCGTGGTTTTGGTGCTATAATATTTCTTGCGTGACTGCGACAGTTACAGAAATTGTAGCTGGTTACGGTGGCTGATTACACCGTATTTTATATGTTTTTGCGAGGAAGCGGAAGGTGGCCTGCGGTTTGCAGGGGAATTTCCGTGGAGTATGTCTGACCGGAGAGTCGGGCGGCTGTGATATCGAACACTGTGTGTGCTTAAACCGTGGGGAGTCCTGTGTCTTCTCAAAGGTAAGCTGTGTTTGGATGTACTCGGAAAACAGATTGTTTTTCGGGTTTTTTAATACGAAGGTTACGAAACACACGGAAGCGTGTAACGCAGAAGGTGCTGAGTACGGATGACGTAAATGAAATATCACAAACCTCGTCCCCAAAACATCATCAAGATAATTAGGAGGCGATTCAAATGGCAGTCAATGAAAAAATCAGAATCAAAATCAAAGGTTACGACCATGCGGTAGTAGATGCAGCAGCAGCTAAGATTGTTGAAGCAGCTAAGCGCAGCGGTGCAAGAGTAAGCGGTCCTATCCCACTTCCAACAGACAAGGAGATCATCACAATTCTCCGTGCTGTTCACAAGTATAAGGATAGCCGTGAGCAGTTCGAAATGAGAACTCACAAGAGACTCATCGACGTTATCAGACCATCTGATAAGTCTATGGAAGCACTGCAGGGTCTTGAACTTCCTGCTGGCGTTGACGTTGTAATGGAAATCAAGTAAGTTTAAAAGCTTGCCATTTCTCAAAGACGTTAAGTCGCAGGTCATGTTGCAGAAATGCAACCAATAACCAAAGGAGGAAAAAGTATGACAAAGGCACTCATCGGTAAGAAAATCGGTATGACACAGATTTTCGATGAAGCAACAAACAAGGTAATTCCCTTGACTGTTGTAGAAGTCGGCCCATGCGTTGTAGTTCAGAAGAAGACTGTTGAAAACGACGGTTACAGCGCAGTACAGCTCGGCTTCGGTGATCTCAGAGAAAAGCTTGCTAACAAGCCAATCAAGGGTCACTTTGCAAAGGCAGACGTTGCAGTTAAGAGAACTCTCAAGGAGTTCAGACTCGACAACGCTGAAGAACTCGAAGTAGGTACAATCCTGAAGGCAGATTCCTTCGAAGTTGGTGACATCGTTGATGTTTCCGGTACTTCCAAGGGTAAGGGCTACCAGGGTACTGTAAAGAAGAACAACAACTCCAGAATCAAGGAAACTCACGGTTCCGGTCCTGTTCACAGACACGCAGGTTCCATGGGCGCATGTTCCTCTCCTTCCCGTATTTTCAAGGGCAAGAAGCTCCCAGGTCACATGGGCGCAGAGAAGGTTACTGTACAGAATCTTGAAGTTGTTAAGGTTGACGCTGAAAACAATCTTATCGCAGTTAAGGGCGCTATCCCAGGTCCTAAGAATGGTATCGTTACTATTTGCGACTGCGTAAAGAAAAAGGCTTAATGGAAGGAGGAAGCAGAAATGCCTAGTATTAAAGTTCTGGATATGACAGGTAAAGAGGTTTCCAACATTGAGCTGTCTGATGCAATTTTCGGTATCACTCCAAACGAATCCGCTATGCACACAATGGTTGTAAACTATCTCGCTAATCAGAGACAGGGTACACAGTCTACTCTCACTCGTACAGAGGTAAGAGGCGGCGGAAGAAAGCCTTGGAGACAGAAGGGTACAGGTCACGCAAGACAGGGTTCCATCCGTGCTCCACAGTGGACACACGGTGGTATTGCTCTCGGACCTAAGCCAAGAAGCTACCGTTTCACAGTAAACAAGAAGCTCAAGAGACTTGCTATGAAGTCTGCTCTTTCCACAAAGGTGCTCGATAACAACATGATCGTTCTCGACTCCATCAAGATGGAAGAATACAAGACAAAGACAATGGTAGCAATGCTCAAGGCTATTGAGGCAGAGGGCAAGAAGGCTCTCATCGTAATGCCTGAGGTTGACAACTGCGTAATCAAGAGCGCAGCTAACATCCCTGGTGTTAAGACAGCTCTCGTAAACACTATTAATGTATACGACATTCTCAACTACGATAAGTTCATCGTTGTTAAGGATGCAGTTGCTAAGATTGAGGAGGTGTACGCATAATGCTGGCACAGGATATCGTAATCAAGCCTATCATCACTGAAAAGAGCATGGAAGGCCTCCAGGAAAACAAGTACACCTTTAAAGTAGCTAAGAACGCTAACAAGATTGAAATTGCCAAGGCAGTTGAGGAACTTTTCGGCGTTAAGGTTGCTAAGGTAAACACCATGAACGTAAGAGGACGCGCTAAGAGAATGGGTATGAGCAGAGGCTACACACCTGATTGGAAGAAAGCGATCATCACTCTTGCTGAAGGTTCCAAGACTATCGAATTCTTCGATGGCATGATGTAATTACTCCTTAAAGAGTAAGTATGGAAGGGACAGCTTCCGCAAAACATCGCAAAATAAAATAAGGAGATGACCTGAAATGGCAATTAAATCATATAAGCCGACTACGCCTTCAAGACGTCAGATGACTGTTACTGATTACAGCTGCCTCTCTAAGGTAGAGCCTGAGAAGAGCCTTCTCGCTCCTCTTAAGAAGACAGCCGGCAGAAACAGCTACGGCAGAATCACAGTTCGTCACAGAGGCGGCGGAAACAGAAGAAAGTACAGAATTATTGACTTCAAGAGAGATAAGATGAACATGAGCGCTACAGTGCTCACTCTTGAATACGATCCAAACAGAAGCGCATTCATCGCTCTCGTTCAGTACGAGGACGGCGAAAAGAGATATATCATCGCTCCTAACGGTCTCGCTGTTGGCGATGTAATCTCCAGCGGTAAGGATGCAGATATCAAGCCAGGTAACGCACTTGCACTCTGCGACATCCCTGTTGGTACATTCATCCACAACATCGAACTTTACCCAGGCAAGGGCGCTCAGCTCGTTCGTGCTGCTGGTAACATGGCACAGCTCATGGGTAAGGAAGAGTCCTACGTTCTCGTAAGACTTCCATCCGGTGAAATGAGAAAGATTCCAGCAAACTGTATGGCTACAGTTGGTCAGGTTTCCAACATTGACCACGAAAACGTAAGCATCGGTAAGGCTGGTAGAACTCGTCACCTCGGCATCAGACCTACAGTTCGTGGTTCTGTAATGAACCCATGTGACCACCCACACGGTGGTGGTGAAGGTAAGTCTCCTGTTGGTCGTCCAGGTCCTGTTACACCATGGGGCAAGCCAGCTCTTGGTTATAAGACCAGAAAGAAGCACCACAGAACAGACAAGTTCATCGTTAAGAGAAGAAACGGTAAGTAATTCTTACTGTAAACCAAAAATCTCATTGAATCATAAAGAGGAATGTTCGGGAGCATATTCTCCCGCACATCTTGCCTCGTAAAATCAGAGGGGAGGAAAACCAATGAGCAGAAGCGTTAAGAAGGGACCATACGTCCAGGAGGTCCTTCTCAAGAGAGTAATCGCTATGAACGAAGCTGGCGAAAAGAAGGTTCTCAAGACATGGAGCCGTTCTTCTACAATTTTCCCTGACTTCGTAGGTCATACATTCGCTGTTCATGACGGCAGAAAGCACGTTCCTGTATACGTTACAGAAGATATGGTAGGTCACAAGCTTGGTGAATTCGCACCAACAAGAACCTACAAGGGCCACGCAGGCTCCAAGACATCCAACAATGGTAAGAAATAAGGCAGAGAGGAGAAATTAAAATGGAAGCAAGAGCATATCTTAAAAATGCTCGAATCGCACCAAGAAAGGTTCAGATCGTTCTCGACCTCATCAGAGGCAAGGACACAGAAACAGCTATGGCGATTCTGCAGCACACACCAAAATCTGCCTGTGAATACCTGGAGAAGCTTCTTAAGTCCGCTATCGCAAACGCAGAAAACAACTTCGGCATGGATAAGGATAACCTTTATGTATCCGAATGTTTCGTTTGCCCAGGACCTATCATGAAGAGAATTATGCCTAGAGCACAGGGCAGAGCATACCGCATCCTCAAGAGAACTTCCCATGTTACTCTTGTGGTAAAGGAAAGAGAATAAGTCGAAAGGGAGGTAAACTAAATGGGACAGAAAGTTAATCCACACGGTCTTCGTGTAGGCGTTATTAAGAATTGGGATTCCCGCTGGTTTGCAAACAAGGCAACTTTCGGCGATACACTGGTTGAGGACTACAACGTTCGTAACTATATCAAGAAAAACCTTTACGCAGCAGGCGTTCCAAAGATTGAAATCGAAAGATTCGCAGATAAGGTTAGAATCAATGTTCACTGCGCTAAGCCCGGTATCGTAATCGGCAGAGGCGGCGAAAACATTGAAAAGCTTCGTCTTGATGTTGAAAAGATGATGAAGAAGTCAGTTGCTATCAACATCGTTGAAGTTAAGTCTCCTGACCTGGATTCACAGCTCGTTGCTGAGAACATTGCAGCTCAGCTCGAAAACCGTGTATCCTTCAGAAGAGCTATGAAGCAGGCTATCGGCAGAGCTATGAAGCTTGGTGCTAAGGGTATCAAGGTTATGGTAAGCGGCCGTCTTGGCGGTGCTGAAATTGCTCGTTCCGAGACATACCACGAAGGTACAATTCCACTCCAGACTATCCGTGCTGATATCGACTACGGTTTTGCTGAAGCAGCAACAACATACGGTCGTCTCGGTATCAAGGTTTGGATCTACAAGGGCGAAGTTCTTCCCGACGTAAAGAAGAAGTTCACCACCATGAAGCCTGAACTCAATGCTCCCAAGCCTGACAGAAGACAGGGTGACAGACGCGACAGACGCGACGGTCAGCGCCGCGATGGCAACCGTCCCTTCAACCGTCAGGGCGGCAACCGTCCTTTCAACCAGAATCGTCCTTTCAACGGCGACAGAAAGCCTAACACCAATAAGGAAGGGGGCAACAAGTAATGTTACAGCCTAAAAGAGTAAAGTACAGACGCGTTCAGCGTGGTAGACTTACCGGTAAGGCAATGCGTGGTAACACCATTACCAACGGTACCTACGGTCTTGTTGCTCTTGAACCCGCTTGGATCACCAGCAACCAGATCGAAGCAGCCCGTGTATCGATGACTCGTTACATCAGACGTGGCGGCCGCGTTTGGATCAAGATTTTCCCCGATAAGCCCATCACCGAAAAGCCTGCTGAAACTCGTATGGGTTCCGGTAAAGGTTCTCCCGAATACTGGGTAGCCGTTGTTAAGCCGGGCAGAGTTATGTTCGAAATGGACGGCGTTGCTGTGGACGTTGCAAGAGAAGCTATGCGTCTTGCAAGCCACAAGCTCCCCATCAAGTGCAAGTTCGTTGTTAAAGAAGAGTCCGAGGAGGTATAAGCAATGAAAGCAAA
>CALATN010000065.1 GCA_937891895.1 uncultured Clostridia bacterium | reverse complement strand
GAAACAAATAACCCATAAGCTGAGCCACTAATTCCTGAGACTTTCTCTCATTTTGCGTAGCAGTCAGTATCTTTTTATTATCATCGGTGATGACAATAAAAGAAATGTTGTCAATCTCCACCTGCTGACTTAACTTCTCCACCATCGCCTGCGAGGTAAGGTTCCCAGAATTTACAGCAAGATTCATCTGATCATACATGGAAATGAGGGCTTCCTGCTTATTGTGTATATAAAATTTTTCTAAAAATCTTCCTAACCCTTATATATCAATATTTAGCTAAAATTTGAGACAACAAACTATATGCCTCTTTTTTTAAAATGGCTTAAAATCGATTCTCGTGCGTCGCTTTTTCGGCCATTTTTCAGTATTTTCAGAAATTTAACAAAACTATAAATATTTCATAATTTTAGTATAAAATTTTGATAATGTTATCGATTGTTAAGATAGAAATAATAAAACCTAAGATTAAATATGGTCCAAAAGGAAGCTGTTTATTCTTATTTTTTCTAAGTGACTCTACTATTAATGCAACAAACGATGCAATAAATATTCCTAGTATTGTGATAAACGATCCAAACAGCAAAGAAATAACACAAAATAACATTAAATCTCCACCGCCTAGAAACTCCTTATTGATACGTTTTTGAATAAAAAGTACAAAGGAGACTATTATGAGATTAGTAACACGTTCCGACTTTGATGGACTTGCCTGCGGCGTCCTCTTAAAAGAAGCAGGTATCATTGACCACTGGAAATTCGCTCATCCAAAGGATTTACAGGACGGTCTTATCGAAATTACTGAAAATGACTGCCTCGCTAACGTGCCTTACGTTGAAGGCTGCGGACTCTGGTTTGACCACCACTCCAGCGAATTTGAGCGTAATCAGCTTGAGGGCAAGTACAACGGTGAAAGCCGTATTGCACCTTCCTGCGCAAGAATTATCTATGATTACTACGGCGGCAAAGAACGCTTTGACCACTACGACGATATGATGATTGCCGTTGACAAGGTTGACAGCGGTAACCTTACACGTGAGGAAATTCTCAACCCTACAGGCTGGATTCTCGTAGGCTTTCTTATGGACCCAAGAACAGGACTCGGCAGATGGAGAAACTTCACTATCTCCAACTATCAGCTGATGGAAAAACTTATCGACTGCTGCCGCACAATGACAACAGACGAAATCCTCGCTCTTCCTGATGTTAAGGAGAGAATTGACATCTACTTTGAACAGGCTGAAAAATTCAAGGAAATGGTAAAGGCACACACACGTGTTGAAAAGGACGTTATCATCAGCGACCTTCGCGGCGTTGACCCGATTTATTCAGGCAACCGCTTCCTTATCTACAGCCTCTATCCTGAGCAGAATATCTCCGCCTGGATTGTAAACGGCAAGGGCGGCAAGGGCTGCAGCGCGGCTGTGGGTTACTCAATTCTCAACCGTACCTCCAACGTTGACGTTGGCAAGCTTATGCTGAAATACGGCGGCGGAGGTCACAAGGCTGTCGGTACTTGTCAGTTTACTGATGAAAATATGGATACTGAGCTTCCAAAGATGCTTGACGAGCTTATAAATGGATAAACACAAGGGACAGCAAAATGCTGTCCCTTTTTATTTGTTATTTTCAACATAAATATTTATTCAAAACAAAAAATATTATATTTTGTAACAAATCATTCATAAATTTGTTGACATTACAACAAAAAAGCGTATAATTATAATTACATAATATTTATGTCAGAAAGGATTTTACATCTATGAAAAAATTTATTGCAATTATATCTGCACTTGTTATTGCTGCATCTATGACAGCTTGTACTGCTGAAAACAGTACAAACGAAACAGCTGAAACAACCGCTGCAACTACCACTGCTGCTGAAACTGAGGCTGTTACTGAGGCTGTTACCGAAGCAACCGAGGCTGAAACAGCAACCGTTTCGGAAACTGAAGCTATTGAAGAAGGTGCCCCAAAGGCGGAAGATGATACGGTTGAAAGCATTGATGATGTTTTCGCAAACAGAGCTGACGGACTGTGGGCAATTGACCTCGCAAACAAGGCAAGTCAGTGGTCTGCTAACGTTAAGGTAAACGTAAGCTATGAAATGGGCGGAATGGTAACAGATATGGAAATTGAAACTCTCGGCGACAAGTTCGTTTCCAAGGTAAATGTTGCTGATATGCTATCCTCAACTCAGATTTACGACGGCACAAATTACTATATGATTGACGGAGTAAAGAAGACTTACTGCATCAATCCTAACGGCTCTGAGGGTGTTGACAATTATATGCTTGCTGTAGACGAAACAGATAGCTTCACAGATGCAGGCATAGAAGAAATCAACGGCACAAAGTACATCTATGAAGAATACGACCGTATGGGTGAGATTACAAGATATTACTTTGACGAGTTCGGAAATCTTGCCCACTACTCAGTCAATATGTACGGCGAAGTAACATATATGACTATGACAGTTGAGTTTGCTGATGAGGCTGACGAAACAGTTTTTGCTCCTCCTGCTGACTGCACAGAGCTTTCTTATGACGATTATTTAAATCAGTATATGGAATAATTGATATATCAGCAAAAGGGTACCCATAAAGGTACCCTTTATAATTTTCTGAAAAATTTCAGATTTCTTGTAACACTTTCAGATTTCATCCGTCATATAGAGTGAAAAGGAAAGGAGGGACGGGGCAGATGTCCGATTTTGACGAGATATACAGGCTTTACGCAAAGGATGTATACCGCTTTCTGTTAAAGATGTGCGGCAATGCTGACCTTGCTGAGGAGCTTACTGCGGACACGTTTTACCGTGCGGTAAAGACAATCGACAGCTACCATGGAGGCTGTAAGATGTCAGTGTGGCTTTGCGGAATTGCAAAAAATCTGTACATAGATTACCTGCGTAAAAGCGAGCGGAAGAACGTGCCGATTGGCGATGAAGACTTTACAGACGGGTCGGATATTGTGCTGAAATTTGAGGACAGAGAACAGGTTCTCAACATTCACCGCGTCCTGCACACCCTTGAAGACCCATACAAGGAGGTTTTCTCCCTGAGAATTTTCAGTGAGCTTTCCTTTAAGGAAATCGGCTCACTTTTCGGAAAATCCGACGGCTGGGCAAGGGTTATCTTTTTCCGTGCAAAAGAAATTATCATCAAGGAGATACGAAAGGATTGATTATATGAAATGTGAAATTATCAGGGACTTGCTCCCCGCTTACTGCGACGGTGTCTGCTCCTCCGAGGCGGCGGCGGAAATTGAACAGCATACAGCAGAATGTGCAGACTGTGCAAAGCTTATGGCGGATTTCAAAAGTGAAATTACCGCACCCGAAGCAGAAGCTTCCGCGCCGAAAAAGCCTTTCAAGAAAATCAAGAAAAGTATTTTCAGAAACAAGCTTGTGATTGCTTTTCTTGTAATTGTTCTGCTCATTGTTTTAAGTATAGCAGGTCTTCTGACCTATGGGCAGATTGTCCGTGAACCTTATGTGCCAAGCTTTGAAACGGTAATCGCTTCAAAAAAAGCGGAAAAGCTCATAACAAAGCTTTGCGAGGGTGATATTGATTATGTAATGTCACGCATAACCTTGCTTGAATTTTCCCCGACTTCCTATGATTATGAGGATATGATAAGCGAAAACTGCCGCAATCATCTCACGCAGTTCTATGAAATGATAAAGGACAAAAATCCTGAAATAACCGTCGACGACTGCTGGTACAGAGAAACCTATATGGTTCCCGGTGTGCTTATACCTGAGGCTACAATCAGAGTCAAGTGCGACGGTCTTGCTTACATTGATTTTTGTGTGTACGAAATCGGCGGCAAGTTCATTGTCGGTGTAATTATGAATGACCACGACTTTACCTATTCTCAGAACTATGATGAGCTTGATATGTTTATCAGAACGCTTGATTTTGCTCTTTATCCGTACATTGAAACAGCGATAAATTGGGAACAAGTGATAATCAATGTTGATGCCTTACGTCCAGATACATCACACTACTTGTTCGCTGAAAAATATTCTGACAATACGGAAATAAACCCCGCTTACAGCGATGCCCTTAACGAAAGAATTATGCCACTTAACGAAAAGAAGGTGCGTTGTGACAGCTTCGTGACAAACAGATTGAGATTTGATTCTGACAGTAAAAGATATCTTGCTGACATTACAGCCTGCTTTACCGACCCTGACAACGGCGAAAAGATTGTTTATATGAGAACAATTCAGGTTGTTAATCCAAGACTTTTTATAATCCTTGATGAATATGCCCCCGAAATCATCGACGGAGGCGTTGCTACAGAAACAAGGAAAATGATTGAAAATCTGTTCTGATACTAAAGAAAACACCCTTCCGTCCGATATATATTACAGAATATGTACGAACGGAGGGGTGTTATGGATTTTTTATCAGTTGGCTCAATCAATAATTACATCAAAAATCTTGATATGGAGCAAAAATGGCAGACCAAGAAACGTAACGGCGATTACACTGCTGACGGTCTGAAAACTATGACTGAATGGCTTGACAAGCAGAGAGCTGAAGCTGCCGAAAAGGAAGAAGCAAAGAGTAATGACCCTACCCTCAAGGATATACACAACAAGCTTGCAATGGGCAAGCGGCTTACAAAGGGCGAGATGCTGTATCTTCAGAAAAACGACCCTGTTGTCTATCAGAAGGCAAAGGCGCTTGAAGATGAGATTGCCGCTTATGAAAACAAACTGAAAAACTGCCGTACCAAGGAAGAAGTTCAGAAACTGCGTATGTCGCAGGTTTCCGCATCTCTTGCAACAGTAAAAAGCACGATGAATAACCCTGCTATTCCAAAAGGAGAAAAGCTTGGAATTATTATGGCGGAGCACAACAAAATGCGTGCTGTTGAAGAAGAAACGATGAAGTTTATCAAGTCAAAGGAATACGGCGAGCTTCCCACCGAGGAAGAAAAGCTCAAGGCTGAAAAGGATATGCAGGAAGCCGAGGAAAACAAGCTTGCTGACGAAGAAGCTGTTACTGAGGAAATTGTTGCCGAGGATACGGAGATTTCTGAGGAAGAACAGGTTGCGCTTCCCGACGGTGAAATTACCGAATACGAAGCGGAAAATACTCCCGAAGCGAAAAAGGTGCGACGTGCAAAGTTCAAGGCGTATATCACCGCCAGTGACAGCGCAGCAGAGGCTATGCTTACTCCTGTTAAAAACAAGATTGAAAATAAGGTATAAACAGCAAAAGGGTATCGAAAAATCGATACCCTTTATTTGTACTGTTTTTATGGTGGACTTATAAAACTCCACTCTTCACACTCCAAACTCCACTCTATTTATTAACCGCCTGCATCATCTTTTTCGGCACGGGCGTGCTGAAAATCATTTCTTCCTCAGTGTAAGGGTGAACAATAACAAGCTTGTTTGCGTGGAGACAAAGTCTGTGCACGGGATTTGTTGCAGAGCCGTATTTCTTATCCCCCGCAATGGGGCAGCCCATATCGCTCATATGGACACGAATCTGATTCTTTCGTCCCGTTTCGATATCCACGTCAACGAGGGAGTAATTCTCTCCCCTTTTGCGCACCTTGTAATTGGTGATAGCAAGCTTTCCGTCACCCATTTTTGCGGTGTAAACCAGGTGACTTTCGGTTTCACGGAGCTTATTCTCGATACGTCCCTCCATTGGCTCGGGACAACCCTCAACAACGGCAACATAACCACGGAACTTTGCAACGCTGTCCCAGTTGTCCTGCAAAGCGTGCTTGATTTCCTCATTCTTGGCAAAAATCAACACGCCCGAAGTTTCTCTGTCAAGACGGTGCACAATAAAAATTCTGCCGTGGGAATTCTTTGCACGGACGTACTCCATAGCGAGATGGTATGCTGTCATTGTCTTTTCGGTTTCTGTAGCAATAGCTAGCATTCCCGCAGGCTTGTTGATAACCAACAGCTCGTCGTCCTCAAAAATAATATCGAGATTAGGTATGCTTATCTTTTCAAACTTCGGCACGTAAGTACCGATTGCAACCTGCTGACCTGCTTTCAGTGCATAGTTGAACTTTGTAACAATCTTTCCGTCAACGGAAACAAGCTTATGTTCAAGCTCGGATTTGACCTTGCCCTTAGGACGATTAGGCTGCATTTCGTACAGGAATTTCAGCAATTCATTAGGCTGTTCAACCGTAAAAACCGTTTCCTTAGCTGTATGCTTGTCAGTTTTACGCTCGGATTTGTTCTTCATAACAATTTCCTTTCATATACAAAAAGGAGTCCAAAGAAACCCTTGGACTCCGAAATTTGTCAATTACAATTAAACGCCGTACTTTGTTGTGGAAACAGGGATACCAACGCCCATTGTGGAAGCTACTACGCAGGACTTGATGTAAGTACCCTTAGCAGCTGCTGGCTTAGCCTTAACGATAGCTTCGAGAAGTGTGTTAAGGTTTTCGGAAAGCTTTTCCTGACCGAAGGAAGCCTTACCGATAGGACAGTGAATGATGTTTGTCTTATCGAGACGGTATTCGATCTTACCAGCCTTAGCTTCTGTTACAGCCTTAGCAACGTCAGGGGAAACTGTGCCAGCCTTAGGGTTAGGCATAAGTCCACGAGGACCGAGAACTCTTGCAGCCTTACCAACTACACCCATCATATCAGGGGAAGCTACGCAAACGTCGAAATCGAGCCAGTTTTCCTTAACGATCTTATCAACGAGATCAGCGCCGCCAACGTAATCTGCACCTGCAGCCTTTGCAGCTTCTTCCTTATCTTCCTTACAGAATACGAGAACCTTAACGTTCTTACCTGTACCGTTAGGGAGAACTACTGCACCACGAACCTGCTGGTCAGCGTGACGGGAGTCAACACCGAGACGAACGTGAACTTCGATGGTCTCATCGAACTTAGCCTTTGCATTCTGACAAGCGAGTGCAAGAGCTTCTTCTGTTTCATAAAGCTTTGTTTTATCGATAGCTTTAGCGCTTTCGTTATATTTCTTACCGTGTTTCATTTTCTTATTTTCCTCCTTAAGTGGTAACATTCCCATATCGGGATTTTAGCGGATAGTTCCTCCCACCATAGGGCAATACCGAACAACATAATCACGTTCGGTACAACGGAGACAAAATGTCCGCCGCAACAGTGTTAATTAGTCAACAACTTCAACGCCCATAGAACGGCAAGTACCAGCGATCATGCTCATAGCAGATTCAACGTTTGCTGCGTTCAGGTCAGGCATCTTTGTTTCAGCAATCTTCTTAATCTGTTCCTTAGTAATCTTACCAACCTTTGTCTTGTTAGGAACACCGGAACCGCTCTCAAGACCGATAGCCTTCTTGATAAGAACTGCTGCCGGTGGAGTCTTTGTGATGAAGGAGAAAGAACGGTCTGCGTAAACTGTGATTACTACAGGGATAATAAGACCGATATCGTTCTTTGTTCTTTCATTGAATTCCTTTGTAAAAGCCATGATATTTACACCGTGCTGACCAAGAGCAGGACCAACCGGTGGAGCAGGAGTAGCCTTACCTGCTGCAATCTGAAGCTTGATTAAGCCAACTACTTTCTGTGCCATGCTAATGCACCTCCGAATTTTTCGTAACTTTTATTTTTAATTAGTATTCATCTGAAACTGCAAGCATTGTAATATCCAATGTTGCTGTTGTATCTCTGCCGAACATTGATACCTTTACATCAGCTGTCATAGCCTCTGTATCAACACTTTCGACTTCGCCGACCATGCCCTCCATAGGACCTGCTGTAATCTTGACCTTGTCGCCCGCCTTGAATTTGATTTCAACGGAAACAGCCTTCTCACTGGCATTGATGCCAAGAGCAATTGCTTCCTTTTCAGTAAGCGGAACAGGCTTTGATCCGGGACCAACAAATCCTGTACAGCCTCTGGTATTTCTTACTACATACCAGGAATCGTCGGTAAGAATCATTTTCACCAGTACATAGCCTGGGAAAACTTTTCTTTCTACCTCACGCATCTTATTCTTGTCGTTCATTTCCATAACCATTTCGGTCGGAACCTGAACCTCGTGGATAAGGTCGTGAAGCTTACGGTTCTCGACAACCTTCATAATTGTCTGTGCAACCTTATTCTCATAACCGGAATAAGTGTGAATGACATACCATTTTGCCGATTCTGACATAATTATGACCATTCCTTTCCCCGCAAGAAATGCGGAACTTCTTTCCTTGTTATCAGTTCAGACCGCCTCAGCCAACCATCAGCTTCATAAGAGCTGCGAGGGCACTGTCGATTCCGAATATAACAATTGCACTTGCGCACATACCAACAAGTACGACAAATGTATTGTTACGAACCTTCTTCCATGAAGGCCATGTGACTTTCTTGATTTCACTTCTAAGATCCTTGAAGTACTTGGCAAGACCTGTTTTCTTTCCGGATTTTTTAGCCTTTTCACGATCATTTGCCATCTTGTTTGCCTTAGCCTCAGCCTGAGCAACGATAGACTTCTTGGAGTTTTTCTTTGCATCAGCCACGTCTTTCACACCTCACTTACTTAGTTTCCTTGTGAAGAGTATGCTTCTTGCAGAACTTACAGTACTTGTTCATTTCAAGTCTGTCCGGGTCGTTCTTCTTGTTCTTCTTGGTGTTGTAATTGCGCTGTTTGCACTCTGTACAAGCCATTGTTACCTTTACTCTCATATCGGCACCTCCTATTAGCGTTTCGATTTCGCAGGGGACGTATTTCCCCTGTGCCTCCCTCTGTGGCACGGCCCAAGCTGACTCGCATGAACCTTGTCGAGAGACTTCAATTTAACCGTGCCTCTTAAAAATGGGCACAAAAAAATAAGCCTCTGCAAGAGGTAATCTAATTATACCTCATTGCAAAGGCTCTTGTCAAGTCTTTTTTCAAATTTCCCGAAATTTTTTAGAATTTCTTCGAACCAACACTTATTCTGTTCAGCGCACGCTGCAATTTCAGCTCTGCAAGGTCAAGCTCGTGCTGGCTCGCCTTCTGGGTAAGACGCTGTCTTGCGTCCTCCTCGGAACGTTTTGCCCATTCAAGGTCAATCTCGTCAGCCCACTCAACAGCGTTTGCAAGGATAGCAACCTTGTTCCCGCCTACCTTGAGCAGACCTGTGGAAACAGCGGCAACCTTCCAGCTGCCGTCCTCCTGACGGATTTTCAGCGGACCCGACGGCAGATCAGCTACAAGACTTGTGTGGTTAGCAAGAATACCGATGTCGCCCTCAGTTGTGCGGACGATAATCTGCGAAGTTTCCCCGTCAAAGAAAATCTTTTCGGGAGTTGTTACTTTAAGTGAAAACGAAGCCATGGTGCAGCCTCCTTTTCTTACGCATTCTCGGCGTTCTTAGCCTTTTCGATAACGTCGTCGATTGTTCCCGCAAAGAGGAATGCTGACTCAGGGATATCGTCGTGAACACCCTCGATGATTTCCTTGAAGCCACGGATTGTTTCCTTGAGAGGAACGTACTTGCCTTCCATACCTGTGAACTGTTCAGCAACGCTGAAAGGCTGAGAAAGGAATCTCTGGATCTTTCTTGCTCTTGATACAGTCAGCTTATCTTCGTCGGAAAGCTCGTCCATACCCATAATAGCAATGATATCCTGGAGTTCCTTATATCTCTGGAGAATGTTCTGTACAGAACGCGCAACCTCGTAGTGCTCGTTGCCAACGATGTCGGGAGCGAGAATTCTTGATGTGGAATCAAGTGGGTCAACAGCAGGGTAGATACCGAGGGAAGCAATGCTTCTGGAAAGTACTGTTGTAGCGTCGAGGTGTGCGAATGTTGTAGCAGGAGCAGGGTCAGTAAGGTCATCGGCAGGAACGTAAACAGCCTGAACCGATGTAATAGAACCCTTGTTTGTGGAAGTGATACGCTCCTGCAGAGCACCCATTTCAGTAGCAAGTGTAGGCTGGTAACCTACAGCAGAAGGCA
>CALATN010000064.1 GCA_937891895.1 uncultured Clostridia bacterium | reverse complement strand
CAAAAGGGTCTCCCTCAATAGGTCTCCACACTCTCCCCGCTAAATTATAATTTATCGCACTATTTAGCGAAAGTAAATAAAAAAATCTCCCGAAAACGTTTGAAATTGTGAATTTTTTTATTACCCCCTTGCAATAATTGCATATAGATGTTAGAATACAAATATGAATGTTTAGCCGAAAAAGGCTTTGATGAGAAGGAGTGTGTTCATAATGAATTACGGACATTTTGATCTTGAAAAGAAAGAATACGTTATTACCAAGCCTAATACACCTGCACCTTGGGCGAACTACCTTGGTGACCCTGAATACGGCGCAATGATTTCCAACAACGCTGAAGGCTACAGCTTTGTTAAGTCAGGCGCAAACGGACGTCTTCTCCGTTACCGTTTCAACACCAATGTTGCTCTCCCGGGCAGATTTATCTATATCCGTGACAACGATACAGCTGACTACTGGTCTGCTTCCTGGCAGCCTGTGGGCAAGCCTCTTGACCAGTACAAGAGCGAATGCCGCCATGGTACAGCTTACACAGTTATTTCCGCTGAATATGCTGAAGTAAAGTCCGAAGTTACATACTATGTTCCACAGGGCAAGACTTACGAAGTATGGAGAGCTGTTATCACTAACCTTTCAAACAAGGAAAGAAAGCTTTCCGTTTACGGCTTCTGTGAATTCACAAATGAAAACAACTACGAGCAGGATCAGGTTAACCTCCAGTACACACAGTTCATCACAAGAACTACTTTCGAAGAAAACAAGATCCTCCAGCACATCAACGAAAACAGCGGCAAGGATGAAACAGGTTCCAACCACAGAGAGCGTTTCTTCGGTATGGTTGGTGCTGACGTTTGCGGCTACAACGGTGATCTGAACCACTTCATCGGTGCTTACAGAACACTTGCTAACCCTATCGCTGTTGAAAGCGGCAGATGTGACAATGTTCTCAACTACAACGCTAACGCTTGCGGCGCACTCCAGAGCGCAATTACTCTCGGTGCAGGCGGAACAATCGAGCTCATCTATATCGTTGGTCAGCGTGACAACGCTCAGGCTACTGCTATTCTCAACGAATACAAGGAACCTGGCAAGGTTGACGCTGAAATTAAGGCACTCAAGAACTACTGGCACGGCAAGCTCAACAATTTCCAGATCAAGACTCCAAGCAACGAGTTCAACAATATGATCAACGTATGGAACGCTTACCAGTGCTTCATCACATTCATCTGGTCCAGAGCTGCTTCCTTCATCTACTGCGGTCTCCGTAACGGTTACGGCTACCGTGATACAGTTCAGGATATCCAGGGTATCATCCACCTTGACCCTGAAATGGCTGCTGAAAAGATCCGTTTCATGATTTCTGCTCAGGTTGACAACGGCGCAGGTCTCCCACTTGTTAAGTTCAACCACAACGCAGGCCACGAAACATTCCCTGATGAAAACGACGAGAACTCCGTTTACGCTAAGGAAACAGGCCACCCATCCTACCGTGCTGACGATGCTCTCTGGCTGTTCCCAACTATCGCTAAGTACATCGGCGAAAGCGGCAACAAGGCATTCCTCGACGAAGTTATTGTTTACGCTAACGGCGGCGAAGATACAGTTTACGAACACCTCAAGAAGGCTATCGACTTCTCCATGAACCACCTCGGCGACCACGCTATGCCTGCTGGTCTCCACGCTGACTGGAACGACTGTCTGCGTATGGGTAAGAAGGGCGAATCCACATTCGTTGCATTCCAGCTCTACTATGCAATGTCCGTTATCAAGGGCTACGCTGAAGAAAAGGGCGACGCTGACTACGTTAAGTACATCGACGAAGTTCAGGGCAAGCTCGGTGCTTCTCTCGCTGAATGCTGGGACGAAGACAGATGGATCCGTGGTATCCGTGAAGACGGCGTAGTTGTTGGTGCTAAGAAGGACCCTGAAGCTAATATGTGGCTCAACCCACAGAGCTGGGGCGTAATTTCCGGCTTCGCTACAAAGGAACAGGCTGAAAAGTCTATGGAATCCGTTCACGAAATTCTCAATACACCTTACGGCGTAAAGCTTCTCGAACCACCATACGTTAAGCACTACTTCGATGGCGCTCTTATGCACATCTTCAACCCTGATACAAAGGAAAACGGCGGTATCTTCTCTCAGTCACAGGGCTGGGCAATCCTCGCTGAATCCCTCCTCGGTCACGGTAACAGAGCATTCGAATACTTCATGGAATCCTCTCCTGCTGCAATGAACGACAAGGCTGAAACACGTGTTATCGAGCCTTACGCTCACGGTCAGTTCACAGAGTCCACACGTTCTCCATTCGAGGGACGTTCCCATGTTCACTGGCTCACAGGTACAGCTTCCACAGTTATGGTTGGCTGCGTAGAGGGTATCCTCGGTATGCGTCCTAACGCTGACGGTCTTGTAGTTGACCCTGCAATTCCTTCCGATTGGGAAAGCTACACAGTTGACAAGATGTTCAGAGGCAAGAAGCTCAATATGACTTTCAATAACCCTAACAAGGTTGAAAGCGGCGTTTCCTCCATCGTTCTCAACGGTGAAAAGCTCGACGGCAACTTCATTCCTGCTGCTATGCTCAAGGATGAAAACGAAGTTGTTGTTACACTGGGCTAAAAATCAAACGCAAGCGTTTGACTCCATAATTTTTCACGATGTGAAAAATTATTTATTAAGTAAAATTTTAAACACGGTATTGCTTCGGCGGTGCCGTGTTTTTGTTGTATTGATTTTTGGGGCAACGTGTGGTATACTTTAATAAATGTGGAATTAGGAAAGTGAAATTAGAAATTTCAGATAGTATATAAATTCCACTTTCCTAATTTCAAATTTCACATTTACAAGAAACGGAGGAACAAAATGAACATAACCTACTATCCCGACGGTGAAACCGTAAAAACTGCTATGGAGCAGGACGAGCCGCTGTTAGTGCTGATTTCCTTTGACGGTGAACAGGTAATTGCAAGTCAGATTGATGACGCTGTTGAGCATCATATCCTGCTCCGCAAGGTTGATTTGCCTGATATGGATATTGATAAATATTTTCGCGTTGTCCTTGACCGTTCGGGTGCGGACTGGACTTTTGTATGTCCTCCCGATTACAGTGAAATTACCCGCAAGGACAAGCGAATAGAGCGTTTCTTCAAGGACGGAATGACGGTTATTCCAAAGGTGCTGAATGAAATGGGATATGATGTTGAAGTTGAAATTCCCAAAAGGTATCGCAGACACTTTGATATGATGGGGGATTAAAAAACGAACTCAAGATTTCGTTATGTTTATGTAGTTTTAACACGGCATTGCTTCGGCGGTGCCGTGTTTTTATTTCACAATGCGTAATTATTGATTTTTGGGGCAACGTGTGGTATACTTTAATCAACACAAACTTGTAGGGGCGGTGTTTCGCCGCCCGCAAATTACAAATAACGGAGGAACAAAATGAAAGCTGACATAGTTGTAAAAAGCATTATCTATAACAGAAAGCTTGGCAAAATTCTTCTTGTGCAACGCTGCAATGCCGATGATATCGGTGCGGGGACTTGGGAAAATGCGGGCGGGAACGTCGAACAGGGCGAAACTCCCGAATTTGCTATGGCAAGGGAAATATATGAGGAAACAGGTCTGACGGAAGTGCGTATCAAGCGTGTTGCTTATGTAACGCTTGTCAACGCAGAAGTGCCGTATCTGATTATTGCATATCTTTGTGAGGCAATGACGGAAAACGTGACACTCAGCGAAGAACATCAGGCTTTTATGTGGGCTGACGAAAAGGAATGCAGGCGATTACTGCCGCAAGCCATTATTGACGATTTTGATAATAACGGGATTTTTGAGCATCTGAGATAATTTGCATAAATTTTCAAAGTTGAAAACGGGGTGCAGAAAATGCGTTTTTCTGAAAAGATTATAAGCGAATACAGCAAGGACGCTGACAAACGTCTTGCGTTTATATGCAGGCTGATGATTGTATTTATGCTGCTTGTGGCGCTGCTGAATTTTATCGGGGTTTTTATAATTGATGCGGTTCCGCTTTACTTGACTGTGGGTGTGTCAATATTTATCTTTTTTATGCCCACATTACTGGGTGATATTCTTAAAATGCGCACGCAAGGAATGAGATACTTCTTCCTTGCGCTTATGGTGTTCCAGTCGGGTCTGCAGTACGCGACACTTTCCTACCACACGATAATAATGCTTGTGTTCCCGATGGTAATGTCCTGCCTGTACAACGAAAAGAAATATGTAAAATTTACGGCAATATCAAGCGTGCCGATGATTATACTTTCACATCTGCTGGCAACTGTTCTCAGGGTTGTTCCCGATGAACCGCTTATATCTGTCCGTGATACGATTGTGTACGGCATACTTCCGAGAGGCATTGAGTTCGGTGGTGTAGTAATTCTCTGCTACTTCATTTCAGACAGAATGGAACGTCTTGTTGATACACTTGCGAAGAAGAATGCCGAACTGTACGACGACCAGGAAAACCTTATCCTTGCGCTGTCACAGATTATTGAAAACAAGTCAGAACACACAGGTCAGCACGTCCGCCGTGTTGCTGAATATACAGAAGTGCTTTGCAGAAGTCTTGGCTATGACGAGGAGGAAAGCTGGAAAATCAGTCTTGCGGCTATGATGCACGACGTGGGCAAGATTATGCTTCCCGAAACAATTCTTGAAAAGCCGGGCAAGCTTACTGCGGAAGAATATGAGGTTGTGAAAAAGCATATCGAGTACGGCAAGCAGATGCTTGAAACCTCTCCGGGTGAACTGTTTAAGATTTCCACGGATATTGCCTACCAGCACCATGAAAGATGGGACGGCAATGGCTACAAGGGCATAAAGGGCGACGATATCACGCCGTATGCAAGATGTGCGGCACTTGCCGACGTATTTGACGCACTTGTCAGCAGCAGACCCTACAAGCCAGCCTGGACTCCCGAAAAGGCTTATGAGGAAATTGTGTCCCAGAGAGGAAAGCAGTTTGACCCGAAGGTTGTTGATGCGTTCAAGGAAAACTTTGATGCGTTTCTGGAGATAATGAAGAATTATCCTGATGAATGAGGTGCCTTATGAGCATAACAGTAAACATTTACTACAAAGGTGAAAACGGCAATGCGAGAAAATTTGCTGAGGAAATGGAAAACAGCGGTACGGCGGATTTAATCCGTGCCGAGGACGGGAATGAAAGATACGAATATTTCTTCCCGATGAATGACAGCGAAACCGTGTTGCTTATTGACAGTTGGAAAGACCAGTCTGCAATCGACAAGCACCACGCTGCTCCGATGATGGATACAATTATCGGACTGCGTGAAAAGTATAATCTGACAATGCGTGTGGAACGCTACGTTTCTGACGAGAACGGTGTTCCTGAAAGTGACAGGAAATTCATAAGAGAACAGGAAGATCGAAATGGCTGAAAACAAGCAGAACAAACCTAAAATAGACTACTCCCGCAAGACCCTTAACCCGGGCACCCTTCTTGCACCATTGCCTGCGGTAATGGTTTCCTGCGGCACGATGCAGAAAGCAAACGTACTGACGGTTGCCTGGACTGGAATTGTCTGCACGCACCCTGCTATGACCTATATTTCCGTGCGTCCGTCGCGTCATTCCTACAACATCATCAAGGAAAGCGGCGAGTTTGTAATCAACCTTACCACGTCGAAAATGGTGCGTGAAACCGACTTCTGCGGCGTGCGAAGCGGCAAGGATATGGACAAGATAAAGAAGTGCAATCTGCACCTTGAACCTGCTTCAAAGGTCGGCGCACCCATAATTTCCGAAAGTCCGCTGTCGCTGGAGTGCAGGGTTGTTGAGGTGAAGCAGCTTGGCACCCACGATATGTTCCTTGCGGAAATTGTTGCGGTAAGCGTGGATGGTCACTACCTCGACAGCAAGGGCAAAATAAACCTTCAGCAGTCGGGACTTATGGCTTACTCACACGGCGAATATTTTGCGCTGGGAAGAAAGCTGGGGTCGTTCGGTTACTCCGTGGCGAAAAAGAAGAAAAAATAAATTTTGCAAAAAGACTTGCAAAATAAAAAGAAATGTGTTATAATTCAAAAGATAACGTATATTATTATGGAGGTACAGACCAATGGAATTCGGCGCAATTCAGATTATCGGTGGTATTTTAATGCTCGTTTGCAGCGTTTTGATTATTGCAATTACAATGATGCAGGAGCACAAGCAGCAGGATATGGGCTCGGCTCTTTCAGGCCAGAGCGATAACTTTTTCGGCAAGGGCGATGTTACAAGCTCCAGAGAACAGGCACTCGCAAGACTTACAAAGGTTCTTGCTATTGCGTTCTTTATTATTACAATTGCCGTAAACATTATCCCAAGATTTGTTAAGTAAGCTTAATACGACCGATAAGTCCTGTGTTTTCGCACGGGACTTTTTTCGTACCTGAAAGGAGATTGATTATGGCAGAGCTTAAGGAAATATACAAAAGCAGAATAAAGGAACAGCTTTCCCAGGCTGGCAAAAAGGGAACATTCTACAAGCCGCTCTACAACAAGTGCAAGGGAAGAAAGCCAGATGCGGCAACTTTTGCAAGAGCAATCAAGGAAATGAAGAATGACGGCATAATCTTCGAGGATAAGCAGGGCATCAGGCTTTCGGCGGCAACGGGAATGTTCCGTGCAAAGGTTTCAAGACTGAACAAGACCTTCGGTTTTCTCGAATGTGAGGACGGCACAGAGGTTTTCGTGCCGGGCAAATTCCTTATGGGCACGCTCCCCGGGGATATCGTTATGGCAAGATATCTTCCGCAGCGTGGGGAAAGCCCTGAGGGTGAGGTCGTTTCGATAATAGAGGAGTGCTCCGCTGAGTTTACGGGCACAATTGAAAAGGAAGGAAAGACAATCCTTATCCGCCCAGATACTCTTGCTAAGGAGCCGATGATCGTTTCCGTTCTTGACGTTCCCGTAAGAGTAGGGGACAAGGTTCTTGCTGAAATCAGCCGCAGAGGAACACGCCACGCTGACCATCGTGCACGTGTTACGGCAATTTTCGGTGACAGCAAAAAGGCAACAAGCAGCGCCGACGCAATTCTTTACAGCAACGGTATTGAGGTTGAGTTCCCCGCTTGCGTAATCGATGAGGCAAAAACCGCTGAGCATAAGGGTATTCCGAGCGTTGAGTTTGAACGCAGACTTGACCTTCGTGATGAGATAATCTTCACAATCGACGGCGCTGATACAAAGGATATTGACGACGCAATTTCCGTGGCAAAGACCGAAACAGGCTGGGATTTAGGCGTGCATATTGCAGACGTGTCCTTCTACGTAAAATCAGGCTCAGAGCTTGACAAGGACGCTATGCTCCGCGGCACTTCCGTTTACTTCGCAAACAGGGTTGTACCAATGCTTCCGAAGGAGCTTTCCAACGGTATCTGCTCCCTTAATCCACAGGAGGACAGACTTGCGTTTTCCTGCCTTATGAAGCTTGACAGCGACGGTAAGCTTGTTTCCTACAAATTCAGCAAATCCGTTATCTGCTCACGTGTCAAGGGCGTTTACAGCGAAGTGAATACAATTCTTGATTGCTTTAAGATGGGAACGGCTATTCCTGATGAGCTTGCGGAAAAATATAACGGTTTAACCGACACAATCCGTCTTATGGACGAGCTTGCATCAATTCTTACAGCCAACAAGCTGGGTCGTGGTGCACCGCAGATTGAAACCTCCGAGTGCAAGATTATCGTTGACGAAAATGATGTTTGTATCGACGTGAAGAAGCGTGAGCGCGGCAGAAGTGAAATGATTATCGAGGAATTTATGCTTATGGCTAACACCTCAGCGGCAAGACTTGCCAAGGATAACGGTATTCCGTTTGTATACCGTGTCCACGAGGACCCTGCTCCCGAAAAGGTAAGCGAGCTTGTGGACGTGCTTTCACGTTTTGGTGTACCCGTGCCTAAATTTACAAGTGCAAAGCCAAGACACCTTGCTGAAATTCTCGAAAAGACAAAGGATATGCCTATCGCAACAGCTATAAATAATATGGTGCTCCGTTCAATGGCAAAGGCTAAGTACGCCGACGAGCCCCTCGGGCACTTCGGCCTTGTGCTTGAGGATTACGCGCACTTTACTTCGCCTATCAGACGTTATCCTGACCTTGCAATACACCGTATCCTTACTGACCTTTGCTACAACAAGCAGAATGTGAAGTATATGCAGAAGCGTTACGCAGGCTTTGCAAAGGAAGCGGCACAGCATTCCTCCGAGGCTGAGCTTGTGGCAATGCGTGTTGAGCGTGAATGTGACGATTGTTACCTTGCAGAATATATGACCAAGCACGTGGGCGAAACCTTTGAGGGCACGGTTTCTTCAGTGCAGGAATTCGGCTTCTTTGTTGAGCTTGACAATACTGTTGAGGGGCTTGTCCGTGTTGATACACTTTCAAAGGGACCATACGACTATGACGGACACTTCACTCTCACCAAGGAGGGCAAGCCTGTTTACCGTGTAGGTGATACCGTCAGGGTAATCTGTATCGGTGCAAACGTAAATGCAGGACAGGTTGATTTTGCTGTTGACGGTGACAACAAGGATGATTTGGTATAAAAACAAAAAACGCAGTAAGCTTAAAGCCTACTGCGTTATTTTTATCCGGTAAATAGGTTATCTTGTTTCCTCTGCAAAACCGCTGTCAACGAGCTCGATAAGACCTGTTACTGCAGCTTCTTCGTCAGCACCGTCAGCAATAATTCTGATCTGTGTGCCGCCTACGATACCGAGGGAAAGGATACCGAGAAGGGACTTAGCGTTTACACGGCGCTCTTCCTTTTCAATCCAGATGGAAGACTTGAATTCATTTGCCTTCTGGATGAAGAATGTAGCAGGACGTGCGTGAAGACCAACCTGATTCTGAACCATTACATCTTTAACGAACATAATTACTCTCTCCTAACTTATTTCATTACATATTGAAATATTGTGTAGTCTGTGTTTATGTTAATATTATACCCCGCAAAATGCCTTTAGTCAATTCAAAAATGTCACGAAAATGCCTGTTAAGCGAAATTTCTGCTTTTTATTTAATTGTTGGATAAACACATCCCTCAATTTTGGTAATAATAACGAATTTTATAACCTATGAACAATTTCCAACACCTTTTTATAGTAAAATTACCCTAAATTTTTTAATATTTTAGTGGGGTAAAGTTCATTTTGTATTCATATTGGCATTTTCTTCAAATTTTTTGTACATATCGGGACGTCGTTCTTTGGTTATTTTAACGGCTTCGTTATGACGGAACTGGGCAATATTCTTGTGGTGTCCCGTCAGAAGTACAGGGGGCACGCTTGCTCCCTCCCACACCTCAGGACGGGTGTAATGGGGGTACTCCAGCAGTCCCGAAAAGTGGCTTTCTTCCGTAAAACATTCCTCCGAGGAAAGAACACCGTCACACATTCTCGCAATTGCATCCGTAACAACCAGCGCAGGAAGCTCTCCGCCCGTGAGAACATAGTCACCGATTGAGATTTCCTCGTCAACGATTTTGTCTATCACACGCTGGTCAACACCTTCATAGTGTCCGCAGATAATGAGGATATTATCCATTTTTGATAATTCAATTGCACGCTGCTGGGTGAAGGTTGCTCCCTTGGGGGACATATAGATAACGTGAGGCTTTGCGCCCATTTGCTCTGCAACTGCAAGGTAACAGCGGTAAATCGGCTCCGCCTGCATAACCATACCCATTCCGCCGCCATAAGGCGTATCGTCAACACGGCGATGCTTGTCGTTGGAGTAATCTCTTATCTGATGACAGTGAAGCTCGATTTTTTCAGCTTTTCTTGCCCTGCCCACAATGCTTTCATTCAGCACCGTTTCGCACATATCAGGGAAAAGGGTGGCAATATCAATCCTCATCGAAAAGTCCCTCCAGAACGTGGATTTTCATTACGCCTGCATCAATATCCGTGTCGATAACAACGTCGGGAATAGCAGGAATAAGGCGGATTTTGCCATCCTCGCCCTTGATGTGGTACACGTCGTTTGCGCCCGTGAAGCTTACCTCGCAAAGCTTGCCGTAGCTTGTGCCGTTGTCGTTGTCGATAACTTCAAGCCCGATAAGGTCCTGCACGAAGTATGCGCCGTCCTCAAGCTCAACATCTTCACGGTCCATATATAATATTTTGTTTCTCAGATTTTGTGCCTGCTCAACAGTGTCCACGCCCTTGATTTTCATCAGAACAATGTTCTTGTGAGGGTGTGCACGGACGATTTCAACGGGTGTTGCGCCCTTGTCGAAGTAAAGCTCGTCAAATTCACAAAGGAATTCTTTGTCATCGCACCACGCTTCAACACGCACCTCGCCCTTCAAGCCCTGAACAGCAACGATTTTTCCTATTTCAAGAAAACGCTTCATATATTTTCACTTCCATTTGTTTCGTGTTTATTTTTAATATCATTACGCAGTTTGTTTAATGCCATTCTGTAATAATCCGTAACATATATACCATTTGTATTATCAATTATTTTCAACGAGTCCTCGGTAAGACCCTTGCACGCAAGAAAAAGAGCACGCCAGTAGCAGTTTATCGTCCAGCAGCAGCTTTGCGGAAGCTTGTCCTCCTCCTTGATATCGCCGCTCATAAAAGCATTATCGGAAGCGTTAATAAATTCAAGCGCACTGTCAGTGTTCTGTAAAAAATACTCACGCACAGCCAGCGCCATTGAAACAAAACCGCCTGAGGTAGGGCTATGCATATAAGTATGCATAAAATAGCTACCTCTGTTGTACGTCTCGTTTGCAAGCTCGTGATTGCCAAGCATATGATAAGCAAGCATAAGCTGGGAATAATACAATTCCGCACCGAAAGGCTGGCTGTCAAAACAACTTTCATTAATGTCAGAAAGTACTGCTATTGTTTTATTAAACTCGCCTCTGTGATTGTGAATAACAGCTGCAGTAGCTTTACCGGCTAAGTTAGGCTTTTTTTCAATCATTTCATACACAGCCGCAACTGTTGCGTCGGTATATCCTTCACTGCGTTCAAGCTTAAGCGCCTTGCTCGAACGTGATTTTATAATCGCAATAACAATAATTCCTGCCACAAAACCAACAACCGCACCAATCAATATTCCGATAAAAATATATTCGTGGAACTTACGGGTTGCAATCATTCCTATCATAGCACCCATCAGCGAAAACATCAGCTTTAATTGAATACACATATCACTGGTTTTTCTTTTGGCATTTTGAGCATGCACTTCATAATTGAATTTTTTATACATAATGTCACCCCTGATTGAAAAAGGGAACTGTGAAAATTCCCCACGTAAATAAACGTAGGGGCGGATATTATCCGCCCGTTTTAAAAGTGTCGTTTAACAATCGGGAGGGTATTATCCGCCCCTACAAGATTTTGCTTTGCAAAAACCTGGAGTCAAATTTCAAGAAATTGACTTAGTCAATCTCTACCATAATCTTCTGGTTCTGTCTGCCTGCGCCTGCACGCATTACAGTACGGATAGCCTTGGCAATTCTGCCCTGCTTGCCGATTACTCTGCCCATATCGTCAGATGCAACGTGCAGATGATAAACGATAACGCCGTCTGCGTCAGGCTCGTCTATATCAACCTTTACAGCTTCCTTGTCTTCAACAAGACCGTTTACAATGCTGATAAGTAAATCTTTCATAATTAACACCAATACCTTTCTGTTTTCGTTATACAATAAAAAAGCAAAGCCTTGCGAAGTAACGAAATCGGCGGCTTTGCCCATGGGATTGATATGCGGGTTAAATAGCCGTTTTAAACGGGAACGAACGTGATGTCCGTCCCGTCGGCTTTAAACACCTGCTATGCAGATGCCATACAAAACGTGCACATTTTGTATCTTACTTAACACCGTTCTGGTCAAACAGCTTCTTAACTGTTTCAGTTGGCTGAGCGCCGTTAGCTATCCACTTCTTAGCCTTTTCAGCATCGATCTTAACTGTGGAAGGTTCTGTTGTGGAATCATAGTAGCCGATTTCTTCGATAAATCTACCATCTCTTGGGTATCTGGAATCTGCAACAACGATTCTGTAGAAAGGAGCCTTCTTAGCACCCATTCTTCTGAGTCTGATTTTAACTGCCATTTATATTCACCTCCGAATTAAAATTTCATTGACTTTATATCAAAACGTTTTTCAACGTAATGAACTGATTATAATACTTACCACAAGGAATAAAATTCCCAGCACAATATAAACTATCTTGACATACTTTCGGGAATAAAGAAAATCAGATGTGTCAAAATTTGCTGATTTATCGAGTTCGGGATGCTTTGCATAGTAACGCTTTGCAACTACATATTTTATAACATCAAACAGAATTAAGATGCCTGCTATCATAAAAAAGTTAGTTAAAATATCCATACTGTCACCTCATATTATCCCCGTGTAGAACACAACACCGAAAGCAATCAGCGCTACCCCTGCAATGCACAGCAGCACCCGCCACTTCCTGCGCCGTTTCTTCGTGGGCTGCTTCATCGGGTTTCTCATCACCCAGTAATCAACATACCACTTGAAGTCCAGCAATCCCGCCAGCACGTTGAATAAGCCAACTGCGGCAAAAAGCACGAAATAAATTATATCCATAATTTATCTCATAGGAGGCATCATTCCGGGAGGAAGACGAAGCTTGTTCTTCTTGCCCTTTGCATTCTTGCCCATAACGCCCATCTGCTTCATCATCTTCTGCATTTCCTCAAACTGTCTGAGCAAACGGTTTACGTCAGCAACGGTATTGCCGCTGCCTGCCGCAATTCTGCGCTTTCTCTTCGGGTCGATAATAGAAGGTTTAGCTCTTTCCGCAGGAGTCATTGAAAGAATCATTGCCTCGATACGGTTAAGCTGTCTGTCGTCGATATCCATATCGTCAATCTTGTTGCCAACACCGGGAAGCATCTTGAAAATGTCTTTTAAAGCACCCATTTTCTTGATCTGCTTCATCTGGTCAAGCAGGTCTGTAAGGTCAAAGTTGTTCTCCTTGAGTCTGCCTGCAAGCTTCTTGGAGTTTTCCTCGTCAAATGTGGACTGCGCACGCTCAATAAGAGTGAGCATATCGCCCATTCCGAGGATACGTGAAGCCATTCTTTCAGGGTGGAACTGTTCAAAGTCCCCGAGCTTTTCACCCGTACCCACGAACTTGATAGGCTTACCTGTTACAGCGAGAACGGACAGCGCCGCACCGCCTCTTGTATCTGAATCGAGCTTTGACATAAGCACGCTGTCAATTCCGAGAGCGTCGTCAAAGGACTTTGCAACATTTACAGCATCCTGACCTGTCATAGCGTCGACTACAAGCATAATTTCGTTAGGTGATGTTTCAGCCTTGATAGCCTTGAGCTCATCCATAAGCTCCTCGTCGATATGCAGACGGCCTGCGGTATCGAGGAGCACCACGTCATTACCGTGGTCCTTGGCGTGCTTTACAGCTTCCTTTGCAATGGTAACAGGATTGATCTGTCCCATTTCAAAAACCTTTACATCAGCCTTCTTGCCCACAACCTGAAGCTGATTGATAGCCGCAGGACGATAAACGTCACAGGCAACCAGCAGCGGACGCTTGCCCTGTTCCTTGAAGAACTTTGCAAGCTTTGCGGCGTGAGTAGTTTTACCTGAACCCTGAAGACCGCACATCATAATGATGCAGGGCGGCTTGGAAGGGAAGTTGATTCTTGCATTGCTGTCACCCATAAGGGCAATCAGCTCTTCGTTTACGATTTTGATAACCTGCTGTCCCGGAGTAAGGCTTGTAAGCACATCCTCGCCCACAGCACGTTCAGAAACCTTTGCAACAAAGTCCTTTACGACCTTGTAGTTAACGTCCGCCTCAAGCAGAGCCATACGCACCTCACGCATAGCCTCCTTGACGTCTGCTTCGGTGAGCTTACCTCTGCCTTTAAGACGCTTGAACACGCCGTTCAGTTTTTCGGAAAGACCTTCAAACGCCATAAAAACCTTCCTTTCGCAATCTCGTTTATATTAAGTGTATCAGAATAATTCCTTGTTATCCTCTGCAAGTTTTTTCAGATATTCGGCACGCTTCACGATAGCCTTGGGGTTACCGCAGTAAACGCACTCGTTTTTGATTTCACCTGCAAGCTCAGCAATTTCGCTCATCATAGCGTAGAACTTCTCGCTCTTTTCGGCAAGCCCGAACTTTTCTTCCATTTCAAAGAGAGTCTGCTCGCCGCGCTTGATGCTGTCACGGACACCCTGACGGGTGATGTTCTCGTGTTCGGCAATTTCCGAAAGCGACAAATCCTCGTTGTAATAAAGGTCAATCACATCTTTCTGCTTATCTGTAAGCATAGGGGAGTAGTAGTCCAGCAGGACGGAAACACGCAGATTTTTTTCAGTATTCATCACGGTTACCCCTTTCGGATTTGATGTAAAGCAAAATTACTTTACATATTATACTACATAACCTGAATTTTGTCAAGGGGGTAAATCAATTTTTTTGACAAAATATAATTTGGTGTACAATAACTGACAGACCTGCCTTTTTGCCGACGTAAAATTTCGCCAAGACTATTGACGTAATCAGCAAAAAATGCTAAAATAAGAAAAAATGTTCGATTTTTACATATATCAGGAGGTAAATTATGGCAGATGCAAAGAAGAAGGCCGCAGGCGCCAAGGATTCGGTTATGAAAATAACAAATGCCGAGGAGAAGAAAAAGGCGATAGAAGCGGCTGTACAGATGCTTGAAAAGCAGTTCGGCAAGGGTACTGTAATGGTGCTGGGTGAATCTCCCGATATGAATGTTGACGCTATCCCGACAGGCTCTATGACCCTTGATATGGCACTGGGTATCGGCGGTGTTCCGAGAGGAAGAATTGTTGAGATTTACGGCCCTGAAAGCTCAGGTAAGACTACCGTTGCGCTCCAGATTGTTGCCGAGGCACAGAAGCTGGGCGGCGAGGTAGCCTTCGTTGACGTTGAGCACGCTCTCGACCCTGTTTACGCAAAGGCTCTCGGTGTAGATATAGACAGTATGCTTGTTTCGCAGCCTGACAGCGGTGAGCAGGCGCTTGAAATTGCGGAAGCGCTTGTACGTTCGGGCGCAATCGACGTTATCGTTCTCGACTCCGTTGCGGCAATGGTTACAAAGGCTGAAATCGACGGCGAAATGGGCGACACACACGTTGGTCAGCTTGCGCGTCTTATGTCGCAGGCTATGAGAAAGCTTACATCTGTAATTTCCAAGTCAAACTGCGTGGCAATTTTCATCAATCAGGTGCGTGAAAAAATCGGCGTAATCTACGGCAACCCCGAAACTACCCCCGGCGGACGTGCGCTGAAGTTCTACAGCTCCGTGCGTATCGAGGTGCGTAAGGGCGAGGCTATCAAGAACGGCGGTGAGGTTATCGGCAACCGTACAAAGTGCAAGGTCGTGAAGAACAAGGTTTCGCCTCCGTTCAAGGAATGTGAATTTGACCTTTTCTTCGGCAAGGGTATCTCCCGTGAGGGCGAGGTAGTTGACCTTGCGGTTGAGCTTGATATAATCCATAAGAGCGGTGCGTGGTTCTCCTACGAGGGCGACAAGATTGGTCAGGGACGTGACAATACAAAGGAATGGCTCAGAACTCACCCTGAGGAAGCAAAGGAAATTGAGGACAAAATCAAGGCTAAAATCGAGGAAATCAGAATGGCTTCCAAGAAGAACAAGCAGGACGCTGCCGTTGAGGCTGCCGCTGCCGAAGCTGCTGCAAAGACAGCTGAAGCTCCCAAGGAAGAAGCAATGACTGAGAGACCTGCGAAGAAGCCTGCTCCAAAGAAAGCTCCCGTCAACATTATGATTGACGCTGACGACGATTTTGAGGAGTTCACTCCTGTTAAGTAACAATTATGGTAATAACTGAAATTTCCAAGTTCAAGGGCAGCACAATGTGTGTTGTCCTTGATGACAATTCAAGGCACTACTTCCACAGCTCAATAGTCTCGGAGTACCATCTTAAAGAGGGAATGAACATTCCTGAGGAGGCGGTGGAGGAAATTACCGAGGCAAACGAATTCCGCAAGGCAAGGGAGAGGGGACTCTACCTGCTGGACGGACGTGACTACAGCTTCCGTGAGCTTTACGACAAGCTGACGGCGAACTATTCCGAGGATATTTCTCTGCGAGTGTGCAAAAATCTTGCGGAGCTGCGGCTCATCAACGACAGACGTTACGCAGAGCTGAGGGCAAGAGAACTGTTTGAAATCAAGCGTGTGGGAATGTTCAAGGCGAAAATGGAGCTTCGCCGAAGGGGAATTTCCGACGAAATCATTGCAGAGGTTATCGAGCCGTATTCCGACGAGGAAGATACATTTGCACGGCTTGAGGAGCTGGTGGAAAAGAAATATGAGCGTTACCTCACGAGCGAAAAGGGCGTGGATAAGGTGAAATCCGCGCTTCTGCGTCAGGGCTACAGCTATGACGAAATAAGGGCAGTGCTGGATTTGTACGACCTTGAGTTTGATGAATAAGTACAGGAGAGCGGGAACGAAAGCAGCTCTCCTTTTTGTTTGCGAAATCGCCGTGTAAGGAGTATGACTTGATTTGCCGATTTGAATAAAATGCCGATTTTGAAGGTTTTTTCAGATTTGTATTGAAATAAAGGAAAAAATGTGATATACTATATCGTATATGTATTGTTATAATGCATAAAGTGTAAATATATGTAATTATTTTCCTGAAATATCAATTTAAGGAGCTGAGCGGTATGCTGAATATTGAAAATCATCTCGGAACTATCAATATTTCCAAAGAATATCTTACTTCCCTGATTGCTCACACGGCTTCAACCTGCTTCGGTGTGGCCGACCTGAACAGCGCTGAGGGAAATTCACTCATTTCCCTGCTTTTCAAGAAGGCTGATATGGGCAGAAAGGAATGCGTAAAGCTTTCCGTAAAGGACGGTAAGCTGGTTGTTGCGCTTCATATCACAGTTGTTTTCGGTACCAACATTTCCGCAATCGTGGACAGCGTGGTGCATAAAATCAGATACACAGTTGAAGAAAAAACAGGTCTTGAGGTCGGCAGGGTTACGGTTTACGTCGACGGTATGAAGGCTTAATGGGGGTAATTGAAAGTGATAACCGGTAAAATTCTCAGAGATGCATTCATATCGGGTGCAGTAACTATTGCAAATAAAAAGCGTGAGGTTGACCAGCTTAATGTATATCCTGTCCCTGACGGAGATACGGGTACAAATATGTCTATGACAATGAGCAACGCTCTGCGTGAGCTTGAGGTTATGGACGACAACGTTACCGTTTCTCAGGTTGCGGACGCAACAGCTTCCGCACTTCTCCGAGGTGCACGAGGCAACTCAGGCGTAATTCTCTCCCTTCTTTTCAGAGGCTTTGCAAAGGGCTTCAAGGGCAAGATTACTGCTGACTGCGACGATATCGTAAAGGCTCTTGAGCTTGGCGTAGCAGGTGCTTACAAGGCTGTTATGACTCCTACAGAGGGTACAATCCTTACAGTTTCCCGCCTTGCTTCCGAAAAGGCAAAGGTTGCCGTAAACTCAACAAATGACGAGGTTGCGCTCTGGAGCGACGTTTGTATCGCTGCTAAGGAAGCTCTCGATGATACACCGAACCTTCTCCCTGTACTGAAAAAGGCAGGCGTTGTTGACGCGGGCGGTATGGGTCTGCTTCTCATCTGGAACGCTATGCTTGACGTATTCAAGGGCGGCGAGCCTGTAAAACCTGCTGAAGCACCAAAGGTTGAGGCTGTTGTTGATAATTTCAGCACGGTTGTAGGTGAGTTTGATGACGATATCACTCACACCTACTGTACAGAATTTATCGCACGCAAGAATCCCGATACAAAGGATTCCGCACTTCTCCGTGCGTTCCTCGAAACAATCGGTGACTGCGTTGTTGTTGTAGAGGACGACGAAATCATCAAGGTTCATGTCCATACAGAGCATCCTGGTCAGGCTATCGAAGAAGGTCTGCTTTTCGGCTCGCTCATCAATATGAAAATTGAAAATATGAAGTATCAGCACGAAAACAAGGCTAAGGAAGCCAACGTTGTGAAGAAGCAGAAGTTCGTTCCTGCCGCTCCCGAAAAGCCATTCGGCTTTGTTTCCGTTGCAAGCGGCGACGGTATTGAGGAGCTTTTCCGTGACCTCGGCGTTGACTGTATCGTTCGCGGCGGACAGACAATGAACCCGTCCACAGATGACATTCTTCAGGCAATTATGGCTACACCGGCTGAAACAGTGTTTGTTCTTCCTAACAACAAGAACATCATTATGGCGGCTGAACAGGCTGTAAAGCTTGCTGACAGACGTGTATGCGTGCTCCAGTCCAGAACAATCCCTCAGGGTATCACAGCTATGATGAACTTCGACCCTGACGCTGATTTTGATACAAACCGTCTCAATATGAGCAGAAGCCTTGACACTGTTTCCACAGGTCAGCTTACATTTGCCGCACGTGACAGCGACTATGAGGGTCACAATATCAAGGAAGGCGATATCCTCGCTCTTGACAACGGCAAGCTCGCTTTCACCGAAAGAGATGTAACAAAGGCTGCTTACAAGCTTACAAAGAAGCTTGCTGACGGCAATTCCGCTTTCATCACACTTATCTACGGCACAGACGTAGACAGCAAGGACGCCGAGGCTGTTCATCAGCTTGTTCAGAACAAGTTCCCGAATGCTGAGGTTATGCTTGTTGACGGCGGTCAGCCTGTATACTATTATATTATTTCCGTTGAATAAGGATTGTCTATGAAAAAAATAAATATCGTAACAGGGCATTACGGCAGCGGAAAAACAAATTTTTCCGCTAACCTTGCCGTATCCCTTGCAAAGGGCGGCGAAAAGGTTACGGTTGTTGACCTCGATATCGTAAACCCTTACTTCCGTTCAGCTGACTTCGGTGAGCTGTTCGATGAAAAGAACATCGAGCTTGTTGCTCCGATGTACGCAAACTCAAACCTCGATATTCCCGCAATTTCCTTCGACCTTGAACGTATCGCAACCGATGACGGCTACCTTATCGTGGACGTTGGCGGCGACGACGCAGGTGCGCTTGCGTTGGGACGTTACGCCGAGGCTTTCAAGAAATTTGCTGACAAAATCGAGATGTACTATGTTGTAAACTGCCGCAGATTTCTCACACAGACAGCCGATGAGGCACTGGTGCTGATGGGCGAAATCGAAATGGCGGCTAATATGAAGCATACCGCTATCGTAAACAACACCAATCTTCTTTACGAAACCACAAAGGAAGTTCTTGAGGACTCAACCCGCTTTGCGGAGGAAATCGCTGAAAAGGCGGGACTTCCGCTTGCTTTCACCTGTGTTCCGCTGAAGCTGGACGCTGACGTGCCAAAGCCGCTTCCCGTGGAGATTTATGTGAAGAAAATCTGGGAAACTTAATTGCTAACAGACTGTATTTGCAGCTTGTATAAATTATTCTAAACCGAAAGGAGCTTTAATATGGCAAAAATTACGGTCAATTTTGAAACGTGCAAGGGCTGTGCTCTCTGTACAACAGCTTGTCCGAAGAAAATCGTCGAACTCCAGAAGGAAAAGCGTAACCGCAAGGGCTACTTCACCGCTGTCTGTATTGACGACTCACAGTGCATAGGCTGTGCAATGTGTGCAATGATGTGCCCTGACTGCGCAATCGTTGTTGAAAAGTAATTTAACTCAAAATTTTGTAAGGAGTGAGTATTTTGGAACGTAATCTTATGAAGGGCAACGAAGCTCTTGCTGAAGCCGCTATCCGTGCAGGCTGTA
>CALATN010000063.1 GCA_937891895.1 uncultured Clostridia bacterium | reverse complement strand
TTCTGTTCCGAATACAGGCGGCGGAATAAGTTCAACGGTTTATGACCTTGTGCGTTTCGGCAATGCCTACATCAATAACGGCAGACTTGACGGGGCACGTATTTTAGGAAGAAAATCCGTTGAAAAAATGAGTAAGATACAGTTAAGCGGAGTACCCGACTATTGCTGGAATGCAAACGAGCCGAACCGTCTTTACGGCATAGGCTTTGATATCCGTCATAGTCTGGATTTTAACTATTCCGACAGGACTATCATGCACGAGGGTGCAGGTGCTTCATCTCTTGATATCGACCTTGAAGAAGGTCTTGTTGCTGCATGGTTCGTACCGTTTGACGAGGGTGCAAACGGCTGGTCGGCAGAGCCGCTTTACAATGTTCAGAACATAATCTGGTCGGGGTTGATTTAATTGAATTATATAAGACATAAATTTGAAATGTGCAAGGCTGTTGCCTTTGTTACCTACAAGGAATGGAGTGCCTACCGCACTCATTCCCTTGTATCGGTTTTTGTAGGGCCTGTATATTTCCTTGTGCAGTATTTTATATGGACGGCAGTTTACGGTGAAAACGGCACTCTCGGCGGAATGGAGCTTGAACAGACTATCCGCTATTTCGGAGTTTCCGCCCTTATCGGCTATCTGACGATGGATTTTGCCGACTGGAATCTGCAAATGCTTGTGCGAACGGGAAAATTCCTGACGTTCACATTACGTCCTATGCACCACAGATTTTTTGCTTTGTCGCAGAAAATAGGGCATAGGGTACTGGGATTCTTTTTTGAATTTCTTCCATGTCTGCTGATATTTGCACTGCTGTTTAAAGTTGATATTGTGCCGAAATATTTCTGCTGGACGGTGCTTTCTGTGGCACTTGCATTCCTTATGAACTTTTATGTGAACTACTGTCTCGGAATGACGGCATTCTATTTTGTACAGGCTAACGGCATAAGGGTAGTGTATCAGCTTCTTGCGGATATTTTTGCGGGAATGCTTATTCCTTTAAGCTTCTTTCCTGACATTGTTCAGAAAATAATGATGTTTCTGCCCTTTCAGTACACAAACTATATTCCTGCAATGGTATGGACGGGAGCAGATTCTATCGGAACGCTTGGTCTGAGCGTACCTCAGGCTGTGATGTATCAGGCAATAGCAGTGGTATTTACAGCAGGTTTAAGCGAAATTATCTACCGCAGTTCAATAAAGCGGTTTACAGCAGTGGGAGCGTGATTTTATGAGATACATAAAAATATATCTTACCTGTCTGCATACTGCTTTTTCAAGGGTGGCGGCTTACAGAATGGATTTTATCCTCGGTAATTTTATTACCCTGCTGTCGAATATAATTTTTCCTTTGGTTACGGTGCTTATTTACGCTAACGGAGCTGAATTTCCCCAGTGGACAATGTGGGAAGTACTGCTGATACAATCCGTCTTTTCAATGTCGGGAGCAGTATCCTCAATGGTGAGCGGAAGTATACTCTGGGTAACTATGGATCACATAAGAGAGGGCAGCTTTGAAACTGTCCTGCTTAAACCATTGTCACCGCTGTTCTTCATTGCGGCGGCTAATTTTGACACAGGCAGCATCGGACTTTTCATAGGCGGTCTTGTAATGATGATAGTTTCAGCTTCACATACGGGAATATGCGGAGCAGAGGGCGTACTGCTTTTTCTACTGATGTTCCTTGCAGGCATTGCAGTAATGGCAGGACTTGACCTTATAATGGCTGCCATAAGCTTTAAATGGGTAGGAAACTCCCGTATTCCCGAAATATTCGGCAGCATAAAGGAGTTCGGAAAATATCCTCTGGACATATTTCCGAAAAGCGTAAAGATACTTTCATCGGTTATTATTCCTGTTGCTGTTGTAGGATTTTTTCCTGCGTCTGCACTTCTCGGGCGGCTTGACTTAACAGCTGTAATAACTGTTATTCCCTGCGTGCTGTTCCTGATTTTCGGAATATGGCTTTATAATCGTATGATCAAAATTTACGAGGGTGTTGGAGGTTAAAATGACAGCAATAAAAGTTGAAAATTTAGTAAAATCCTATACCACATATAAAAGAGGCAGCGGCTTCAAAGAAACGGTAAAAAGTTTCTTCAAGCGTGAAAAGGTGGATATAAACGCAGTTGACGGAGTATCCTTTGAAATTGAAAAGGGCAGTATATGCGGTATTCTCGGACCTAACGGGGCAGGTAAATCCACTACTATAAAAATGCTGTGCGGAGCGTTGTATCCCACAAGCGGCAGTATTGATGTAATGGGGTTTTCTCCTGAACGGGACAGGCTGAAATATGTTCGGAAAATCGGTGCTGTTTTCGGTCAGCGTTCACAGCTTATATGGGATATTCCTCCCGTTGACAGCTTTGCTATGAACAAGGCTATTTACGGCATTTCCGATGAAGATTACAAAAAGCGTCTTGATGAAATGACTGAGCTTTTTGATGTGGGAGAGGTCATTCATAAGCCTACAAGGGTACTTTCTTTGGGCGAGAGAATGAAGTGTGAGTTTATCATGTCAATGCTTCACGAGCCGGAGATAGTTTTTCTTGACGAACCCACTATCGGACTTGATGTTATTGCCAAAAACAAGATACGTGAGGTAGTAAGCGAGATGAACCGCAAGGGTACGACATTCATTCTGACTACTCACGACCTTGAAGATGTTGAACAGCTTGCTGACAATGTAATTATCATCAACCACGGCAAAAAGGTTTTTGACGATACACTCTCAAGCTTAAAGAACGCTTTGGGCAGCAAAAAAATAATCACCCTCACTCTCTCAAAGCCGTACATTGGCGATGAGATCGGGGGTGCAAAAATAATCAGCCGTGAAAACGAACTTGATATTTCTCTAGAGATTGACACCGAAAAACAGAGTATCTCCGAATTTTTAAGAGGGCTTACAGCATATGGCGATTTCAGGGACATTTCTGTCAAGGAGCTGCCTATGGATATGATTATTACAAGAATATACAGTGAGTAACAAGCCAGCCTACAATTATGCTGAAACCAGAGCAAAATATGTAAACAGCGGTTTTAATTATATTGAGCGTCAGTATGATGATACTATTGAAAAGACATTAATGCTTATTGAAAAGTATTTCGGATTAATCAAATAATGTATCAGAGCGTGAATAAAAACTCACGCTCTTTACTTCTGCTGTGGACATATTGTCTCGCAACAAAATTAATAGCAGTCAGTTCAGATTTCAACCTGGAGTTGAATTGATTTATGATTTTCGCTGAGTAAGTTATTGATTTATAGGTGAATCCCATTGTACAATAATAATAGAAATTGATATAAGGAGATGACATCATGAACCATAATATTGGCACTTTTATCGCAACAAAGAGAAAAGAGTTGGGAATCACTCAGCAAAAATTAGCAGAGCAACTGAATGTTTCCTTTCAAGCTGTTTCAAAGT
>CALATN010000062.1 GCA_937891895.1 uncultured Clostridia bacterium | reverse complement strand
GACTCTGCACGTCCCTCAGGCAGGAACAACGGGTCGTAGCCAAATCCGCCATCGCCGCGATATTCGTCGATGATAACTCCCTCGGTCTCACCGCAGAAGAAATATCCCTTGAAGTGCCTGAACGCAATAGGAAAGAAATATTTTAATACCGCCTTTACTATCGTAAAAGCACCGGTTTCCTTTTTCTTATTCTTCAACGCAGGTCACCTCCTCATCCTTATAATACTGTGCCTGCACCTCAAACATCTCCGCATAAGCTCCGCCGTCTGAAAGAAGCTGCTCGTGAGTGCCGTATTCTACCATTTCACCCGCCTTGAACATTGCGATAGCATCACAAAAACGTGTGGAAGACAGGCGGTGTGAAATATAAACCGCCGTCTTATTTCCGATTATTTCATCAAAGCTCTTGTAAAGCTGGTATTCCGCCAGTGCGTCAAGTGCGGCGGTAGGCTCGTCAAGAACGATAACAGGTGCGTTCTTGTATAACGCTCTCGCAAGTGCAAGCTTCTGCTTTTCACCGCCCGAAAGGTCTACACCGTCATCGTGGATAACCTTTAAAAGCTCGGTTGCTATTCCGTCAGACAAGCTTTCTAATTTATCGCCCATACCTGCCTTGACGGCACAATTTTCCGCTAAGCCTACATCAGTTTCAGCAGGCGGTTTCATAGAAATATTTTCGCTCATAGGGAATGCGAAAATCTCTACATTCTGAAATACAGGCGCAAAAAGAGTGTAATATTCGTTACGTTTAAACTTTCTTATATCAATGCCGTTAAGAAGAATTTCACCCTCTGTAACATCATACAGACGAAGCAGAAGCTTGATGAATGTTGTCTTTCCTGCACCGTTAAGACCTACAACGGCAAGTCTTTTTCCAGCTTCAAAAGTGAGGTTAAGATTTTTCAGAGCGTAGTCCTCTGCGCCTTTATATTTATACGAAACATTTTTGAATTCAAAGGTGTACTTGTCGGTTTCGGGAAGCGGCACTGTATCATTTTCAAGCTCGTTTTCGTAATCAAGGAAACTGCGGAAATCGTCCGTCTGCATAGACTGCTCCTTGAACTGACCGAGAGAATTCAGAAATCCTGTAAGAGTTGACGAAAAGGTTGAAGAAAGTCCGAGGAAAAGCGTAAAATTACCGATACTCATATCAGTGTCAATTACGGAATAAATAAGTATTGCGTAAACCGCACCATTTGATACGATGCTCATGAGATTGGAGAATGTGGAATTCTTCATCCACAGGTTTCGGCTGTGCAGAATTTTGCCTTGCTTTTCAGTAAGTATCTCGTGCTGTTTATCAAGAAGCCACTCCTTCATGCCGAAAAGACGCACATCCTTTGCATAGTCAAAATCCTGTGTTGCACGCTCCATATAATTGATTTTTCTCCAGGTAGGTGCAAGCATATCCCACACTTCTTTTTTGTCACGCTTGACGGTATGCTTAAAGAATAAAAACTGCAGAAACGACACGACAGAAAGAATTATGATAAGCTTCCAGTCAAGAGTTACAATCGTAGTAAGCGTTACAGCCATAAGCACAATGTTTGTTCCTATATTGTAAACAGAGTGCATCATACCTTCAACACCGTTGTTGTTTCCGCCCGTAGCCTGCGTCGCTTTTTCAGCCATATTAAGCATATCGGGATTTTCCAGGGTCTGATATTCCATTGAAAGCACCTTGCGTATACGCTCGCTTATCATCTTCATACGAACATTTACAAGGTTAAACCATACTCTGTTATTTGCAAGATTGTTAAGTGCCATAGCGACAAGCTCGATAATTGTTGTTACAATAAGCAGTGAAAGCAATGGCGAAAAATCTTTTTCCGCTGTTGAAGCCTGCTGCTCAATAATATCAATAACAAATTTACCGATAAACGTCCATAGGTACTGCATAAGCGAGCCTGTGAACACACCCAGCAGCATAAGCCACGGCAGAAAAGGCTTGTACTGACGAATCTTACCAAGTATGTAGACTGAGTTTTTAAGTATGCCGTATTCGGTGTGAAGTGAGTCCTGCACTGCATTTTTCTCAGTATTATTTTTCTTTTTCATCTGTCTTTTTCTCCTTGTAGGTATCATTTTTGAAGAACGGCTTTTCACGCCACGAGGTCTGATAATTAAAGCTGTTGGGACGGTTTAAAAGAGTCCGTGCAAAGGTAAGAAACGGTATCAAAGTATAATCTGCAAGGTACTGATAAATTTTCTCGCTTTCCTTTGCTCCGCTGTCAAGAGTTGCTTCCCATATAAAATTAAAGTCAAGAAGCTTTGTGATGATTTCTTTTGCATTGTCACGGGAAATGCCAAGCTCGTTTGTAAGCGTTTCGATCTTAAAGAAAATGGTTGTACTGCGTCCTGCAAGAAAATACATAACACGCAAGGCGTTGGGCATACCGAGAAAATTGAAAAGCTCCACATAATCCTTGTTGTATGCAAGCACGTCATCATACCCCTTTTCAGGCTCAGGCATTACGAGCATAAACGGAAGATTGGCGTTCAGCCTGCCGAAAATAAAGCCTGCGTCACGAAGACATAATGTGTGGTTGTCGTATGTTGAATTTTGTACATTATCGGGAATATCACCAAAGAAATTACAGCCGCAGCAGCCCATAATAGAAGCTCGCACCAGATCATAAGCAAATTTTAAACGTTTTTGGGAGCTGTCGTCGCTTTGTGGCATATCATAAAGTTCAAGCATTGCACGGGTGTGAACGCTCATTTCCTTTTCGGGAGCACGTCCGAAAAGCTCATCAATGGTAACACCGAGAAAATCCGCAATAGAAGGAAGAAGCTGAGGGTCAGGGTAGCTTGAAAGCTCCCATTTCGACACAGCCTGCGGAGATACTCCCACCTTGTCTGCAAGCTGTTCCTGTGTTATGCCTTTTTCCTTGCGGATACGTTTCAAGCTGCTGTTGAAGCTGTTTTCCATAACGTTTATCCCTCCGTTGTTTTATGTTGTTATCAGTATATCACAATCAACGGTTGAATTCAAGATAGATGAAGTTCATAAACTCAACCGCAAGTTGATACAGCACTATAAAATCAATCATAAGTTATATTTTCAAAAATAAATAAAATCACCCGAACTATCGCATATCATCACGACAGCTCGGGCGGCTTTTGGATTAACATTTGGTTACAAAAAAAGTCCACTCCCGAAGGAGTGGACTTCATTGTGTTTAGAACTGTCAAGCTGAACGCTTAATTTGTTCAGGTTTTCTCTTACTGGAGGAGAGAAAGAACGCTCTGTGGGAGAGTGTTTGCCTGAGCAAGCATAGACTGAGAAGCCTGTGTAAGGATGTTCTGCTTTGTGAAGTTCATCATCTCTGTAGCCATATCAGTATCACGG
>CALATN010000061.1 GCA_937891895.1 uncultured Clostridia bacterium | reverse complement strand
ACAAAAAATGTATTTTCTAATTTGCGACAACCATATGCACTATGGACTTGAAGACCCAAAAGTGTTATACAAATTTATTTGTATTGCTGCCGCACGAACAGTAGCCTTATTCTCCAGTATGTATCTCCCAAGAATCACAGCACGTTCCTCAATGTCCTGAACGGGTTTTGTTTTCAAATACGGTCACCCCTATACATAGTTATTCTTTCTATGTATATGCGGGGAAAAGATGAATCATAAAAAATTATTCGTCTTGCTTGGTCAGGTTTTCAGGCCAGTAGGAATAGGTGATAAGATGTCCGTCCAATATGACATTGTTATGTAATATCAACAACCTGTGCCTGTCCAAGCGGAGATTCTGGAATAATGTTGAATGTAACCTCTATCTCGTGATATTTGTCAAACTGAATTTCACCTGATGATGTAAATATGTTCTTTTCTTCATCCCAGTCGGCAGATACCCCGTAATAGGTGTCAACGATAAGCTCAGTATCCTCTCCCAAAGCATACAGAAGTTCATTTACTGTACAAGGCAGTGTAATAGATATTTCATCTGTAATGTTTATTTCCGTTGCATCAGGGTTTTCAGAATTGTTGGTTTCGGGAGAATAATCCTCAGGAAGCGTAATTATGTAATCATCACTGAATTTGCTGTCATCAACGCCATAAAAATATAACTCAGGTTCAAATGCGGTTTTCTTATCCTTGTCATAAATATTGACAGATTGTATATATCCTTCATTTCCTTCTATCAATAAATTATATGCATTGTTTTCGTCTTCAATCATAAATGTGCTGTAACCGTATTCGTCAGAGTCATAACCGTAAATTCGATTAAAATCGCGTATATTTGTATCTGAGGCGTCAAATCCTGCAACGGTTATCTGCGGAAGATATTTATTTGTAGAGTCAGAGAAATTGAAACAATTGATGATAGTATTTTTATCAGGTGCAGCCTTTGTATCGGTAACTATAATATTGCAGACTGACTGCCTGTTGTAAATAAGCTTGAATATGCCAGTATATTTTCCTGTCAATTTCCCTTCCATATCTTTTCCCTCAGAATATGTAATTATTCTGTAGCTGAATTCATCAGGAAGCTCTCCAAGCTTCATAGGAATTGAAAGAGGTATGCCGTCGATAGTAATGCTGCCAAGTATTTCAGGAGTAAGTTCAGTTGCTTTATCAGGGATTGTAACAGGTTGTTTATCATAAGGTGTAAGGCTGCTGCTTTGGATTTTATCGGCATTCTCTGAAGCTGAAATTTTGTTTTCAATCATAAAAGCAGTGCCGCTTCCTGAACGTAATATTGAATATCCAGATATGACAATTACCGCTGAAAGAAGAAGTGCAGCGGCACAAAAACGCAGATTTTTCATAACCTCACCCCTTTACCATATTTTATTGATTGTATCAAGACGTATAGAAAGAGCGTCAGCTTCAATCGTATTTCCGTATGAATATATATAATCAAACCTGATTGACCTGCCGTCACCAAGGTCGTAAATCATATAGTCTCCCTTTTCGCACTCGCCGAAATGCTCAGTAACCTCATCGATTGTCATAAATCCGTATTCTCCGTCCAGATATACAACAACTTCATCGCCGAGTAAAGAGCTTATGCATTCAATTGCTACAATCTGACCATCGCTTTGTTCTTTACCGATGGGATACATTATTTCGGCGAAAACAGTTTCTTTTCCATCACAAATTAGTGATACGCGGTCAATATAGTATCCGTTATATGCAGAGCCACGCGAATGCGAGTCAATAGTAAATTCATCGGGAAGGTCGCTTACATTCATAGGCAGAGCAAGCTTTGCACCGTAAATTTCAATATTGCTGAAGCAGCTGTCAGCAAACTCATAATGTTCCTTGTCAACCTTTACAGCGTTTGCATTGTATAATGTCATCCCCAATGAAGATGCTTGGTCTGATAAATCATTCGGGGTATCAATATCACATCCGCAAAGCATTGCGGAAATAAATATTGATAAAAGCAGAACTGTTACTTTACGCATTTTCATTTTTGTCCCTCCTAAAAATGGTGGTCGTGCCGTTGAAAATCAGGTGTATCAGAAATCCAAGCACGGCTGTGATGATAATGTACAGAAGTATTGCAGTAACACGTGTCCGAAGCATTATCGCAGGAAGAATACAAAGCCATGCGGCGGGCGAAACCGTAATAGTACCAAGCCATGCAAATCCGAAGACAACTGCTGCTGAAATCAGAAGCATAAGCAGAGTGAAGCCGTCGCCCTTTTTCATTCTAATGCTGCCAAGAAAGTAACCGGTTACAATTACTGATATGTAGAAGAAAATATTTTCAACAAGAGTTGCGGCGATGTTGTTATATGGAAGCACGCCACCGATTACTAAAAATCGGAACAATTCAATCGATGAAAATGAAACCTTGACTTCAAGAAAAGCGTGTGCCGTCGTGTTCAGCAATGCGGCAAGAAGACTGATTGAAGCTGTTACAGCTAACAGAGAGTAAACGCGGTATTTTTCTGATACCGAGTTGAAAATGCAGAATGCGGAATGCTTGCCGAAATAGATTATTCCGAACACAAACAGATATAACACAACAAAAATGTCGCCGTCAAGTATAAAGTCATACGCTTCAATTACGGATGAAGTTTGGAAGAATATAAATGCGGTAACAATCTGCATAATCAGAAGACCTATAATCCTTCCTTTAGCAAGAGAAAAAGTACATAGCATAGTTGCTTTAAGTCTGTTCATAATATTGAGTCCTTTCGGTTTTCTTTGGGAATAGTGTATTTGTTATTCCAAATATGGAAAAACATAAAAAAAGCATTGGCACCTATCACGGAAGCCATTATCAGAATTAAAAATGGTATTTCCTCTATACCTGATACAAGAGTGATAGGTAATACGGAAAAAACGGGTGATATGGTTATGACAAAAAATGTTGCGAGTAAGAATACAGTTATTATGATAGCAAGTTCATCAATTTTATCATCATTTTCAAAAATGTAAATGAATATTGCCGTTGCAGAAACCCACGAAAGAAGCATCAGAATGTTTTCTGAAAGCATGTGCCGTACAAGATAGCCGAAAATAATTATATTGAAATAAATCATCGGAACTTCAATGAACAAATCAATACATTCCTGAATAAATGTAGCATTTGGTATCAAATGGGTGACCAAGAAAAAATCTTCGAGATAAATTTCTTTGTATTTGAATCTATCACCATAATAGTCAACATCAACTTCTGTAAAATACCCTTTTACCATACCTATATCAAAAACGGCGAAAAACAGTGAGATGATAATTGCCGCAAAGGACAGGCACAGCATTGTTTTTACAAATGAAAGATTTACCGAAGCACAGAGGCCTCTGTGTTTTTTATAGGAGAGAAATCCAATTAAAAAGAGAAGTATCAATGAATATACATCACCGAATGTATCGTCATAATGAACTTCATTACCGATTTCAAAAACCTTGGCAACAGCAATTATCATTCTGAGAATGACTGCCGCCGCAAGCCAGAAGCCCATAGCGTGGAATGTCATAGCAGTTCCGTTTATCACTCTGTTTTTCATTTATGCAAATCCTTTCGAAATCAGTTTGTCGGTGCGTCGGGCGAACCGCCTGTGAGGAAATAGAAAAGCTTCTGAAGGTTGACCTGTTCGCAGGTAAGTCCCTCAGGTATTTCTTCGGGAACACCCTTGATAAGCGTTGTTTTGAATACGCTCATGCTTTCGCTGCCTATTACTTCCTTATCACTGACAAAGCTGTCAACAAGCTCAGCCTTGCCTGCAACAGAAGTGTATCCCGTCATAAGCGTTTCGGTATCGTTAGTAAGAAGAATTTTGCCGTCGTGGAGAATTATTACAGTATCAATAAGGTTCTGCATTTCCTCGATAATGTGCGTTGAAACAACAAAGCAGGAGTCGCTTTCGCTGATTTTTCTTGCAAGCTCACGATAGAACGCTTCACGCTGATTTACGTCAATTCCGAGAACAGGCTCGTCAAGGAAGATAAATTCTGCATTTGATGCAAGAGCAAGAATTACCTTGTAAATTGTGTTGTAGCCTGTTGAAAGCTTGCCGACACGCTTTTTCAGGTCAAGCCCGAATAAATCCGCAAGACTTTTCGCGTACTCCATATCAAATGACGGGTACATAGCATCAGTAATTGAAAAAATAGTTTTCAGCCTGAATTCAGCAGGATATACCGCTCTGTCACTCATGCAGAACATTCTTGACATCAGTTTGTCGTTGTTGTCAACAGGCTTGCCGTCAAGAAGAATTTTTCCACCCTTTCTCGGACAACGCTGCATAATTATGTTTATCAGCGTAGATTTTCCTGCACCATTTCTGCCCAGCAGACCGTAGCAATGTCCCGTTTCAAACTTCATTGACACATCGTCAAGAATTACATTCTTTCCGAATTTTTTAGTAATGTTTTCAATAATAAGTTCACTCATTGTGATAACCCCTTTCTGTCATTTCAAGAAGCTCATCCGCTGTTATCCCAAGCTTTTTGGCTTCCGATATCATTGATACAATATATTTCTGATAAAATTCGCTGTGGCGTTCATTCCTTATTTTTTCAGCCGCACCCTCTGCAACAAAGGTTCCTATACCTCTTTTTTTGTAGAGTATACCAGCGTCTGAAAGCATATTCACACTTTTAAGCACCGTTATATGATTAAGCTTGAAGCTTACAGAAAGCTCCGCAACGGAAGGAATCTGCGTGTTTTCAGGGAATGAGCCAGACAGGATTTCATCTTCCAGCCATTCTTTAAGCCGCATATAAATAAGCTTATCGCTGTTCTGCGTTAATTCCACAATAGCACTCCTGTTCTTGGTGGTATACTCATATATACCACTATACTACATTGGATTATATCACATCATAACCAGTATGTCAATAGTTAGAAAAAAATAAAGCTGAACAAAAAAGTTCAGCTTTTAAATTTGCATTGTACTGATATAAAACGAATTGCTATGTAATGATAAATATTCCGGATATGCATTATTACAAAATAACAAAAATGTATTTTCTGATTTGCGGCAACATATACCTACCAATAATCACAGAGCGTTCCTCAATGTCCTGAACGGGTTTGTTTTCAAATACGGTCTACTTAAAATTTACAAGGTGAATTTTAGTGGGGAACGTTGACATTTAGTTTTGGTATGTGATATAATAATTAAAATCAATCCGAAAGGGCGAGTAGATTGAATAAAAAGTTAGAACAGGCTTTGAATAATGCTATAGCATCAATAAGTATGGAAGGCTATGTATTTACTGATAAACAGAAGCAAATTTGCGCTGATGTTCTTGATGGAAAAATTACTAAGGAAGAATATATAAAAATGCTACTACAGAAGAATAGGGAGATGCTGAACTGATGGCATATTCTTTAGATTCTTTGAAAGATGATTGCTATCCCGGAACTACTGTTTTGATAAATAAGCTTGATATCAGAAATGATAAATTGCTTGCAGAAGCAGAACAGACAATCACCGCGATCAATTATGCTCAAATTGAAAAAGAAATGAAATTTGTTGATGTAGATTTGTTAAGAACAATAATTTCAGAATTAATTAAGCCGGAAATGTGATTTTCATTTCCGGCTTAAATTATATCCCAACCCCTACAAAATAACAAAAAATGTATTTTCTAATTTGCGACAACCATATGCACTGTGGACTTGGAGACCCCAAAGTGTTTAGCTGCCGCACGAACAGTAGCCTTATTCTCCAGTATGTATCTCCCAAGAATTACAGCACGTTCCTCAATGTCCTGAACGGGTTTTGCTTTCAAATACGGTCACCCCTATACATAGTTATTCTTTCTATGTATATGCGGGGATAGAGAGGTAAATTCGTTGATGATTAGAAATGAAATTTCACTAATATTTATTTTCGAATATGATTAAAACCGGTTGCCTTTTTCACAATAGTTTTATTATGAAGCATTTCCTGATCAGCCGGTGCTACAAGGTCAAATATCACGCTGATTTCAGAGGTCTTGCCTATAGCTCGTCCCATTGATACAATTACGGGATAACGGTGGTTACAATTATTTCGTTCATCAAGAACAGCGTTTATTTCAGCTATGCAATCATTTATATCTGTATCACTGAATTTGCCGGTAATTACTTTGAGAAATTCGTCGCCACCCATTCGGAAATTTTCTTCCCTGACAGCATTTCTGCATTTTACTGTCTTAAGAGCATTGCCCGCAGTTTTTATTGCATCATCGCCTGCTTCATGTCCGAAAGTATCATTGATATATTTAAGACAATTGAGGTCAGCCATAATGACAGCGATTCTTTCATCATTTTCACGGGCTTCGTTCAGTATTTCTTCCGAGAGCATATTGAAGCCGTTACGGTTATACAGTCCTGTCATGAGATTGGTTACAGCGCTTTGCTGCATCTGTGTGTAGAGATACTGTATTTCCTGCATGCGGCGTTGAGCCTCAAGAGAAACCTTGAAATCCTTTAACCAGAAACGATAGCAGGTGTCAGGAATTTTATCTGTGTTTCCGTAAGACATAACTGCATATCCGTAACATCTTTTCTTTGTGTAGAGTGGTTCAATGTAGAAAACACATGGTTTCTCATAAGCCTTCCATAAAACGGGGTGAATGATGCTTATATCAAAAGATGTGTCAAAGTTCACATCTCTCTCATAATCGCCGTTATTGTTATCAGAAGTTGCATAAACCATATACATCTTGTCGGTAAAGGTTTGCACACCTTCAGGAGTATTCCAGCCGTCTGAAAAACACAGGCTGAAATGCATGAAGGGTTTGAGATAAAAGGTATGCCAGTCCATTTTCCAGAAGAAATCATAGAAATCCTCTGCGTCCATCAAGGCATCTCTCATGTTGTTGTACAGTGAAAAATAGCCCATATCCTCCTCAAGAGAAAGGCTTGTTGCAACGTTGTCGAGAACACGATTGTCAGTTGAAGTACATCCACAGGTCTGTGATAAATGTACAACTGAACTGCAGTCAACAGTATAGCATTTCTTATCATAAGCAGTACCGTTTTTTATTTCGTGCAGCATCTGTACTGCTTGTGCACCTGCGTCAGATACATCTTTTCCTGTAGAACTTATGTAATCAAGTTCAGCGTCATTTTCCCAGTATCCCGTTACAATAATATCGGTAGGAATTGAAACTTTGTATTTTGCAAGTGCTTCACATACGCTGTGAGCCATTCTGTTGCTTGCACACACAATTGCCTGTGGAAGTCCTTTAGAACTATTGAGAAGTTTCTTTACAAAATTTTCGCCTTCATCATACCAGAAATCACCGTAATAAATACGTTCTTCATCAACTTCAAGCCCAAGCTCAGACATAGTGCTGCGGTATGCTGCAAGACGGGATTCAGCGTGAGGATGCCCCTTTATACCTGTCATATAGGCAATATCAGTGCAGCCGTGACATTCGTACAGATGATATATATTGTCACGGATAGCTTTGTTATCTGTACTTGCAAGACATATAAAACCGTCCTCTTCAATATCAAGACAGATAACAGGACAATCAGTTATATTTCTGTATCTTTCCTTTATTTTATCAACATGATTGAATTTAATGAGGTCGGGCATAAAAATAATTCCGTATAGTTTTTCGGGATTCGGAAGATTGAAAAGCTGTTCCTCACATTCGGGAGAATCGGCGAAACATCCTTCTTTTGTAGACGTATAAAAGACAGCAACATTCATATCGAGTTCAAATGCTTTTTTATATATTCCCTGCAGTACATTCCGCTGATAATTGACAGTTGGTTGTGTAAGAACAACGCCTATACATTCTTTGCGGCCCATATTATTACCCCTTTTTCACATTAGGAAGATTAATGTCAACGATTGTTGAATATATTGCTGATATTTTCCAAATTACAATGTGTTGTTTTGAACTAATTTACTAAGCATATTATATCCAATTATTTACTATATGTCAAGCGATTACAGGTGTCGGCAAATTTTGTTTTGCTGTAATTGTGTGCTATGATTCAGCGATACACAAAACCGCCGCAATTTTTTACTGCGGCGGTTAAATTATATTTCATCTACTGAAAATAAAAAATGTATTTTCCGGTTTGCAACAACCATTTTGTTTACCAAGAATCACAGCACGTTTCTCAATGTCATGAATCGAAGAAACAGGACCTGATTCATTTAATCGGTCACAAATCGGAACGTATCAGTTTCTTTTTCAGGTAAACGTTACCGAAGCAGGTCAGGTTTTGAAAATTCCTGTGTAAAAAGTTTAATGTTATTTTTATAAAAATCATTTTTCAAAAATTGCTGTAATAAAAGAAGATGATCACGTTTTTTATAGGCTTTAGGGACGAAAATGGCAAATTGTGATATAATTACAGCAATTTTTGATTAGCGGACAATGCGTTGTTGTTCTATAATTAATTCAGAAATAATTATCTAAAGTTCTGAAAGGAGTTTTTATGAAAAAGAAAATATTATCAGCAGTAATATCCGCAGTAATGTTTGTAGCGACAGGTTGTTCAGCTGGTGCTTTCAATGGTCCTGCGGATGAAAATATTATTACTGCGACAGAAATGGCAGAAGAAATGGGAATTGGTCTTAATCTTGGAAATACAATGGAAGCCTATGATGCAAACGGTTGTGAAACTATAGAATACGAATGGATTCCTGTATGCGGCAGCAACATACCATCTGATTATGAAAGCCGCTGGGGTGCTGTAATAACAACACAGGAAATTATTGACGGCATAAAGGCGGCGGGTTTCGATACTGTGCGTATCCCTGTTTTCTGGGGAAATATGATGGAGAACAACGGTAAGTATAACATCAATCCCGACTATATGGCAAGAGTCCGTGAAATAGTTGACTACGCACAGAATGCGGGACTTTACACGGTTATAAATATTCATCATTTTGACGAGTTTATTATAAGAAGAAACAGCCTTGAGGATTGTCAGGAAATCTTCACTGACCTCTGGACACAAATAGCAGAGGAGTTCAGGGATTATCCTTACAGCCTTGTTTTTGAAGGGTACAACGAATATCTCGGAGGCAGTCAGTTTGATAAGAACGGTCAGCTTGTTGACCCTGAAAGAGCAGACGGCTTCAAGATGACGAATACTCTCAATCAGACATTTGTTGATGCTGTACGCGTAACAGGCGGAAACAATTCTGAACGAGTGCTCATAGTATCAGGTTACTGGACAAATATTGACCTTACAACATCTGAAGAGTTTGTTGTTCCTGAAGATAAGGCTTTGGACAGAATTATGGTTTCGGTACATTATGTGGACAACGCTGTTTACTGGAGCAACAAGATAGGCGGACAGGAATGGCTCGACTATATTGACGGTCAGTGCGAACTTCTAAAAAAAGCATTTACTGATAAGGGTATTCCTGTGTTTTTGGGCGAAACAACTTCAATTTATCCGAGAAGCAATTTTGCCTTTGACGCAATTCATAAGGACAGCACTGAATGTCTTGAAATCGTACTCAACAAGCTTGATGAATATGGTTTTGTTCCTGTTTTATGGGATACAAGCAACAATTTTTATGACCGTACAACATATCAGATAAAAAGTGAATCTGACAGAGTGCTTATTGCAGAGCTTTCTGAAAAATAAAAGGACAAAGGATTCAATTCGGAGGTAATTATGGAACGCTGGGGTATGCTTGAGCTTGCATTTGATGGGAATACCGACGGTAATCCGTTTACAGACTATGATATATACGGTGTGTTCACAAATGAGAATGAAGCAAAGACTGTAGATGGTTTTTATGATGGCAACGGCAGGTATATTGTTCGGTTTATGCCTTCCTTTGAGGGTGAGTATTATTATCGTATTTATGGCAGCTTTTCCGATAAAGAGCATGAAGGCCGTTTCAATGTTACAGCATCATCGGAGAATAATCACGGACCTGTGAGCGTCAGTAATACATTTCATTTTTCCTATGCTGACGGTACACCGTATTATTCTGTCGGTACGACCTGCTATGTATGGCATATTCAAAGCGAACAGCTTAAAGAACAGACATTGAAATCCCTTGAAAAAGCGGGTTTTAACAAGATACGATTCTGCGTTTTTCCTAAGCATTACGACTATAACTTTGGTGAACCGCCCTGCTATCCATTTGAAGGGACTCCTGTGGACAGCAGCACCATTACAAGCGAAAATTTCAATCAGTTCAACGGAAATCCTGAAGGCAACAACTGGGATTTCAGCAGATTCAAGCCCGAATATTTCAGAAATATTGAAAGCTGTATCACAGAGCTGCAAAAGCTCGAAATTGAGGCAGATATCATCATTTTTCACCCGTATGACCGATGGGGATTTTCGATGATGGATATGGAATCAGATATGCGGTATCTGAAATATCTGACAGCAAGATTATCGGCATACAGAAATGTATGGTGGTCACTTGCGAACGAATATGACTTATTGTATGAAAAAACTACTGATCATTGAGAAGCCTTCGGGAATTACCTTTTGAACAATGATCCATATAATCATCTGCGTTCCATACATAATTGCGTCGGATTTTACGATCACACGCAGCCGTGGATAACTCATTGCAGTATTCAGCGTCACGAAGTTTTCATGATTAATCAATACCATGACCAGTATCATAAGCCTGTCGTGTTTGATGAAATGGCTTATGAAGGTAATGTTCAGTATGGCTGGGGAAATATTACCAGTGAGGAAATGTTAAGACGCTTCTGGGAATGCGCATTGAGGGGCGGTTATCCCGGGCACGGTGAAACTTATCTCGGTTATGATAATGTTTTATGGTGGTCGCACGGCGGTGAACTTCATGGTGAATGTCACAAGAGAGTAAAATTTCTGTACGAGATAATGTCACAGACTCCGTGCAACGGACTTAAACTCGGCAATAGGGATTGGGACTGTATATGCGGAGTTCCGCAGGATGATGATATTGCTGAAAGAACAGGTTATTGTATATATTATTTCGGCATTATGCAGCCGTTGTTCCGCGATTTTCATTTGGACGATGATAACGAATATATCGTTGAAGTAATCGATACCTGGGAAATGACAATAACCGAAATCGGTATATTCAAGGGCAAATTCCGTGTTCTGCTTACAGGCAAGCAGTATATGGCAGTAAGGGTAAAGAAACGGGTGCAGGATAATTTGTAATATAAATCACTAATCCCTATACAGAAGTAAAAATTATTGATCGGAATATATAAAATTATTATGAGAAACCGCCGCAGTTACTAAAACTGCGGCGGTTAAACTATATCCATAAACCTACAAAATAACAAAAAATGTAT
>CALATN010000060.1 GCA_937891895.1 uncultured Clostridia bacterium | reverse complement strand
ATGAGGTTGAGGGCGACTTCCCTAAGTATGGTAACAACGATGACCGTGTTGACCAGATAGCAGTAAATATCGTTCGTAAGTTTATGGACAAGATCAGACGTCATCATACATACAGAAACAGTATTCCTACTATGTCAATCCTTACTATTACATCAAATGTTGTTTATGGTAAGAAAACAGGTAACACACCTGATGGAAGAAAGATAGGGGAGCCACTGGCACCGGGAGCTAACCCAATGCACAGACGTGATACACATGGAGCATTAGCTTCACTCGCTTCTGTAGCTAAGATTCCGTTTAGACATGCTCAGGACGGTATCTCAAATACATTCTCAATTGTTCCTGATGCTCTCGGTAAGGACAGCGCCGTGTTTATGGGCGACCTTGACCTTGACAGACTCAGTGAGGAAGTAAATAAAAAATAAAACACGAAAGGACGGTTTTATGGATAACAAGGTAAATGAACTTGTGGATATGCTTGACCGTCTTATGAGTGAAGGCGGCGGCCACGTCAATGTTACGGTTTCCGATGGAACTGACGATATGACCGTTCAGACGTACCGAAGCAGCGATTGCGGCACAGGACAGAAAGCCTGCTGTCAGCCAACGCTGAATAAAGGTATGGACTGTGAAAACTATGAAGATGAAGAATTTTAACCTACTATGCAGAAAGGATGGTTACTATGGCAGCTAATCAGCAGGTTGACAACCTTATTGAACTTCTTGACGGTTATGTAAGCAAGGGCGGACATCACCTCAATGTAAATGTATTTTCAAAGGAACTCCTTCTGGACGCTCAGGCTCATCCTGAAAAGTATCCTCAGCTTACAATCAGAGTTTCGGGTTATGCCGTGAACTTCAATAAGCTGACAAAGGAACAGCAGGACGACGTAATCTCCAGAACGTTCCACAAATCAATGTAAAATTCAAGGGAACATCTTACTGATGTTCCCTTATCGTATATGTGAGGAAATATAATGAACGGATATATTCATTCCATAGAATCCTGCGGAACAGTTGACGGTCCGGGAATACGCTATGTGGTGTTTATGCAGGGATGCCCTATGCGGTGTAAGTATTGTCACAATCCTGATACATGGGCATATGACGGCGGCAGGGAAGTTACCGTAGACGAAATAATGGACGGTTGGGAAAGTTGTAAGGAATTTCTCGGCAACGGCGGAATAACCGTAACAGGCGGCGAACCGCTTATGCAGATTGAATTCGTTACCGAACTTTTCGAGGAAGCAAAGCGCAGGGGAGTGCATACTTGCCTCGATACCTCAGGAATAACCTTCAGTCGTGACAAAAAGGTACTTGCTCAGTTTGACAGACTTCTTGCCGTGACCGATATAGTAATGCTCGATATAAAACATATCGACAACGAAAAACACATTGACCTGACAGGGCAGGAAAATACCGCAATTCTTGATTTTGCAAAGTACATCAGCGATAAAAATGTTGAATTATGGGTGCGTCACGTCGTTGTCCCTGATATTACGGATAACGAGGAGTATCTCCGTAAACTGGGTTACTTTATCGGCAGTTTGCACACTCTTAAAGCGCTTGATGTCCTCCCATATCACGATATGGGTAAAGTAAAGTACGAACAGCTTGGAATGGAATATCCATTGGGTGACACGCCGCCATTATCAAAAAGTGCTGCGGCAAAAGCCCGTGATATCATTATGGAAGGTATAAAGGAAAGATTAAAAGAAAAGAAAAAAGGCATCGGATAATCCCGATGCCTTTTGCTTAACCTCTGTATTCTTTACGGAGTAATTCATTTTTCTTGTCCCAGAGCTGCTGGGAAAGGTCTACATAATACTTGTGCGGATTTTCAAAACGCTTTACTTCATCCCAGATAGTGTCAAGCTGTGCCTTACAGTATTCACGGATATCTTCAGTAGAAGGACGTTCGTAAATACATTCGCCATCCATAAAGATAGGCTCCATAAGACGAACAGCACTGAAATGTTCAAGGAACTTACGCTTGTATGTGTACTCAGGGTCAAAGATTTCATAAGGCTTTGTATCGTCAATGATTTCACCACGGCAGGTGAGCACGTCTGCAATCGCCATACCTGTAGTTGTGTCAAACAAACGCCATACTTCCTTGAAGTCAGGATTTGTAATTTTGGTAACATTTTCCGAAAGCTTGATTTTCGGTACAATCTTATCGTCCTTTTCAATCGCAACCAGCTTGTATACACCGCCGAAAACAGGCTCGGACTTGGAAGTGATCATACGTTCTCCCACACCAAAACTGTCAACCTTTGCGCCCTGCCTGAGCAGGTCACGGATAATGTATTCATCAAGAGAGTTTGAAGCAACAATCTTTACATCAGCAAATCCTTCATCATCAAGCATCTGTCTTGCACGCTTGGAAAGGTAAGTGATGTCGCCGCTGTCAATACGGATACCAACAGGCTTATGCCCTTTTGTACGCAGCTCCTTGAATACAGTAATAGCATTAGGAACACCTGACTTCAGCACATTGTACGTGTCAACCAGCAGAGTAGTGCTGTCAGGATAACACTCAGCATAAGCACGGAAAGCGTCAAGCTCGCTGTCAAACATCTGAATCCAGGAGTGCGCCATTGTACCAAGAGCGGGTGTCTGCATTTCCTTGTCGCAGATAGTGCAGGCTGTACCGCAGCAACCACCGATGTATGCCGCACGTGCACCATAAATCGCCCCATCAAAGCCCTGAGCCCGTCTTGAGCCGAATTCCATAACAGGGCGTCCCTCAGCCGCACGGACAATTCTGTTTGCCTTTGTAGCAATAAGACTCTGATGATTGATGCAAAGCAGAACCATAGTTTCAACAAACTGTGCCTGAATTGCAGGACCACGCACAGTTACAATTGGTTCGTTAGGGAAGATAGGTGTACCCTCAGGAACAGCCCATACATCACAGCAGAACTTGAAATTGCGGAGATACTCAAGAAATTCCTCGCTGAATATTCCCTTTGTGCGAAGAAATTCAATATCATCGTCCTCAAATTTCAGCGAATTGAAATAGTCAATAACCTGTTCCAGACCGCACATAATTGCAAAACCGCCGCCGTCAGGAACGCTTCTGAAAAACATATCAAAATAGGAAATGGTTTCGCCCATTCCGTTTGCAAAATAACCGTTAGCCATAGTAAGCTCATAAAAATCGGTAAGAAGCGTCAGATTTCTTTTATTCTTATCCATTTTAAAAACCCCTTGATTTATCTATCTTATTTTATTTCCTTAACAAACTTGACACCGCTGTCCTTCATCAGCTTGTAAGCGGCAATATTCATAAAGTCAGCGTCGTGTCCGGGTGCGTCATAGGTTTCAACAGCATTTACAGGAATGTAAATATCAATGTTTCTGTTCTGCTGCGTGTACCAGGTTTTCAGCGTAAGGCAGAACTGCATCACGCATATATCTGTACAGTCACCCACAACAATAAAAGTATTGGTTGTAGGATTCTGAATTAAACACTGTTTAAAAATCTTTTCGTGGAAGCCGTTGGTGGAATTCTTTTTCATCAGGAAGTAACCGCCAACTTTTTTCAGTTCGTCAACAAGCTCACTTTCGGAGGTGTTTTCGATACAGTGCGGAGGAAAAGAAGCGAATTCGGAACAATCCTCCTTGTGACAGTCAGCAAATGCAACAACAGGAATTTCAGCCTTGTTGCATTTATCCATAAGCTTTGCAACCTCAGGAATAATATCCTCAACCAGAGGAGAAGCCATAGCGCCTTCACGGATAAATCCGTTTACAACATCCACAACAATCATAGCGGTTTTTTCGGGTGCAAAATCTGAAAGTGACATAGTAGGAAGACCATTGATTTCATTGATAAGTTCAATAACAACATTTTTGCAGTTGTCAGGGGTCTGAGCAGAAAATTTTCTCATAAATATGCACTCCTTGTCAAAATAATCAGCAGATGAAAATCTGTTACTACTATTATATTATAAACTTTATGTCAAATCAATATAATTTTTGAAAATGATTGAAATTTTGGGTAAAATCGGTTATAATTTATTTTGTGATTTTTTATGAAAGAATGTGACAAAATGAAAAAATATATTTCAGCAATATTATCTCTGTCAATTATATTATCCCTTACATCCTGCGGAAAGCCCGTTGAGGATGTTCCTGCAATGGCAACGGTCTATTCTGTTTCGGAAAACACCGAAGAAACAACAGTAACAACCGTTACCACAACTGAAGCAACAACTACTACAACTGTTGTTACCGAGCCTGAGCCTGAATTTGCAACTGTAAGTATCGCCGCAGTAGGGGATAACCTTATCCACTCCAGCATATACAAGCAGGCTGCTTCGCGTTCAGCTGACGGTGGATACGATTTTACCTATGCCTATGAAAATGCCGTGCCGCTTATCCGTGACGCAGATATGGCAATCATAAATCAGGAAACCCTTATCTGTAACGATAAATATGAGCCATCAACATATCCTCGCTTCAATAGTCCTGTTGCTTTGGGCGACTATATGCTTGAAATCGGATTTGATGTGTTCACAATCGCCAACAACCATACCCTTGATAAGAACGAGGACGGTTTGCAGGCTTGCCTTGATTACTGGGACAGCCGTGAAAATGCAATCGTAGCAGGTGCTTACCGAGATGCCGAGGACAGAGCTAATATCCGTACAGGCGAATTTGAGGGAATAACCTTTTCTTTCCTCTCGTATACAGAGTACCTAAATGGTCTGTATCTCCCTGAAGAAAGTGTTATGGAAATCGGTGATGCTTTTGACGTCGATACAATTGTAAAGGAAATCACCGTCGCAAAGGAAGTTTCCGACGTGTGCATAGTAGCTATGCACTGGGGCGTAGAAAATTCCGACGTAATCAGCGATTATCAGCGCAGTACGGCTAAAATACTTGTTGATGCAGGCGCAGATATTATCATCGGCAACCATCCTCACGTACTCCGTGACATTGAGGAAATCGAACGTGAGGACGGTTCAATAGCTCTTTGTGCCTATTCCCTGGGGAATTTCATTTCCGCACAAAGCGTAGGACAGAATCTTATCGGCGGCGTGTTGAATTTTGATGTGACAATGCGTATCGACGAAAATGCCGAAGAAAATCAGCACCCGATTATTGATAATATAGAGTTTATTCCCGTAATAACACATTATGACGGAAATTATCATGACATTCGCATTTATCCTCTCGATATGTATACAAGAGAGCTTGCCGACTCCCACGGTGTAAAGTCAATGAGCAAGTTTGGTTATGAGTACATATTTGAAATCCTCGATAAGAATATCAGCGATAAGTACCTTGATACATCCGAGTATTATATTGCAGAATGATTACAATTCGGAACCAATTTGGGAAATTACTTGAAATAAACAAAGCAATACGATATAATTGTATTGTAATAAATTGTGAAAGGAGAGTGCACAGTGGTAAAGAAAATATTCAAGGCAATATGGCATTATTTTCGCAAGCTTGATAAGCAGCTTTTTATTGCCGTTTGTCTTGTTGCCGGTTTTTCGGTACTGTTGATGTATTCTCTTGTACAGAATGGAGTAACTTCAAAAAATTCTCAGATGTATAAAATACAATTTATCTGTCTTTGTGCAGGTGCTGTTGTCGCTTTGATTATGTCCGCACTGGATTATCATAAGTTTACAAAATTATGGTTTCTGTACGGACCGGGTGCACTGGGGCTGACTTTGCTGACATTTACATCACTTGCGTATAAGCCTGTTGAAAGTGCCGATGATGCCGCTTGGATTGACCTCGGATTTACGACACTTCAGCCGTCGGAGTTTCTGAAAATTGCCTTCATAATGACCTTTGCCCTGCATCTTTCAAAGGTAGGGGATAAGCTTAATCATCCGATGAATACCATACTTTTGTGTATCCACGGTGCAATTCCTACCCTGATAATCGTTGCGCAGGGTGACGACGGAACAGCAATCGTATTTTTTGTAATGTTTGCGTGTATGCTGTTTGCGGCAGGAATCTCATGGAAATATATTCTTCCTTGTGTTATAGCATTACCGTTCGCATTGTGGATATTGTGGACTAAAATTATGCAGCCGCATCAAAAGCTGCGTTTTCTTGTTCTTCTTGAAGAAGATCCTATGAGCAATCCTGAGTTTGCGGATATCGCTTATCAGCAATATTGGGGAAAGCTTGCCCTTGGCTCAGGACAGCTTTTCGGAAAAGGTCTTTTCGCTGAAGAATATGTTCATGTACCAGAGGTTCAGAATGACTTTATTTTTACCTATGTAGGACAATGCTTAGGTTTTCTTGGATGTATCGGACTTGTTTCTGTGCTTGCATTTATCTGTTTGAAAATACTTGCTGACAGCAGAATTGCAAAGGATGAACTTGGCAGAAATATCTGTGTCGGAGTATTTTCAATGATGTTTATTCATTGCGTGCTCAACCTCGGAATGGTTTTAGGTGTAATGCCTGTAATCGGCGTCCCGCTTCCTTTTGTAAGTCAAGGAGGTTCAAGTATGGTAAGTATGTTTATCTGTATCGGACTCGTAATGAGTGTTTACTCACATTCCGAAAAGAATTACCGCGTATTTTATGACGCAAATTAACGGATTGGAATATCTTTAATGAAGAATAATAAATATGTAGGCTCCGTATTGGTTATAACAGCAGGAATGCTGTGGGGGCTTATGGGTCTGTTTGTCCGTAATCTGGATAAATACGGAATAACTTCAATGCAGATAGTTGCACTTCGTGCAGTATTTACAGCATTGATGATGTGGGTTGTGACACTGGTTTACGACCATAAGCTTTTTAAAATAAAACTTCGTGATTGCTGGTGCTTTTTAGGTACGGGAATATGCAGTATCCTGTTTTTTAACTTCTGTTATTTTCGAACAATTACACTTACTTCACTTTCTGCTGCTGCCGTACTGCTTTATACAGCACCTATAATGGTAATGGTGATGTCGGTTTTTCTGTTCAAGGAAAAGCTTACAGTAACAAAAATGATTGCTGCCGTTATTGCTTTTGCAGGCTGTGCCTTGGTAACAGGGGCAACTGATGGAAGGCTTGCTCTTAATGCAATTGGTGTGCTTACGGGTATTGGCTCTGCTTTTGGGTACGCTTTGTATACGATTTTCGGTGAGTACGCTCTGAAACGTGGATACAACAGTATAACAATAACCTTGTATACATTTATCTTTGCATCTGTTGGTGTATTGCCTTTAGCAAATCTGCCTGACCTTGCAGGAAAAATTACGATAAATCCACAGATACTTGCATGGGGAGCTGTGCTTGCACTTGTAGTAACTGTTCTTCCGTATCTTATATATACAATAGGTCTGCGCACTGTTGAAGCGGGAAAGGCTTCGGTTATGGCAACTGTAGAGCCTGTTGTGGCAACACTTGTTGGAGTAATTGTTTTTTCTGAGCCACTTAGTGTGTCGGGAATTGCAGGAATTATTTTAGTTGCAGCTTCGCTTGCAATTCTTAATATAAAAACAGAAAAGGAGAATAAATATGAAGAATATTGATGAAATGCTTGTCAAGCTTTATGGTGAAAAAAAGCTTTCTGAACAGCAGGAGCGTTATGCAAAGGCGGAGAAAGCTTTTGAGGAACTTTTCGGCAGAACTGATAATCTTATGATTTTCTCAGCTTCAGGACGTACTGAAGTTGGCGGTAACCATACCGACCATAACAGAGGCAAGGTGCTTGCCGCAGCTGTAGGTCTTGATGTTATTGCGTTTGTAGCACCGACAGATGACGGAATTATTACCGTTAAATCCGAGGGCTTCCCTCAGGACAGCGTTGATACAGCTGATCTTGCAATCAAGGAAGAGGATAAGAATACCTCCGCCGCACTCATCAGAGGTGTTGCTGATGGACTTAAAAAGGACGGTTTCAATATCGGCGGCTTTAAGGCATATACAACTTCAAACGTACTCAAGGGAAGCGGTATTTCTTCTTCCGCAGCATTTGAAGTTCTTATCGGAACAATTCTTTCTCATCTTTATAACGACGGTAAGGTAACAGCCGTAAAGATTGCTCAGATTGCCCAGTACGCTGAAAATGCTTACTTCGGCAAGCCAAGCGGACTTATGGACCAGATGGCTTCTTCTGTAGGCGGATTTATTGAAATCGACTTTGCTGATACAGCAAATCCTGTAATCGACGCAATCAGCTATAACTTTGCAGAAAGCGGACACAGCCTTTGTATCGTTGATACAAAGGGCAGCCACGCTAACCTTACTCCCGAGTATGCCGCAATTCCTGTAGAAATGAAATCTGTTGCACAGTTCTTCGGCAAGAATGAGCTTCGTGACATAACCCATGAACAGCTCTGGGAAAAGGTTGCTGACGTGCGTAAGGCGTGTGGCGACAGAGCGGTTTCAAGAGCGTTCCACTTCTTTGATGAAAATGAGCGTGTAGACCGTGAGGCAGAGGCACTCAGAAACGGTAATCTTGATGCTTTCCTTAATGAAGTAAAGGCAAGCGGAAACAGCTCCTTCAAGTATCTCCAGAACATCTTTGCAACCGTTGACCCTAAGGAACAGGGCGTTGTACTCGGACTCTATACAGCTGAACGTATCCTGAATGGCAGAGGAGCTTGCCGTGTGCACGGCGGCGGCTTTGCAGGAACAATTCAGGCATTTGTCCCGAATGACCTTCTTGATAAGTTCGTTTCTGAAATGGAACACCTCTTCGGTGAGGGAAGCTGCTACAACCTCTACATAAGACCTGTTGGCGGCACAAAGGTAATGTAAAAATATAACGCTTCATTTTGAATTATCAAAGTGAAGCGTTTTTATTTACTATTTTATAACTGCTGAAGCTGACTGGGATGTCACGTCCGTATCCCTCATCAGGTATTCCCGATAAATCCGGTGGTTTGATACCAAGCTTTGCATAAACATTCAGTATATCATTTATTATGGGTAGTCTGTTGCCGTCAAAAAATTCACCTGCTGTTTCATCTGTTAATGAAAGCGTGTCATAAATTACTCTGAGAAAATTTATATCAGCACTCATGAATAAATCGTAGTATTCCTTATATTTACCTATGGAATATTGGTTTTTATCAGGACGATTGTAACGGTAGTGGTTTTTCACATATTCGCAAGTCTTGAAATTAAGACAAAATCTGTATTCTGTATAAAGCCAATCGCTTTTTATGCATGAATCACATGGATAAAATTTGCCTCCGTTTTTATCTGGCATACACACGGGGACGAGTATTTCTCCTGGACAAAAATCAGCTGTGTTCCAATGCAAAGAATATTTTCCTGTTGTTTTCAGACAGAAATCTATCAAGGTGTAGTCAGACAATTGAAGCAGATAACTGCGCCATTTGCTGTAATCGTATTGAAAATAATCAATCAAGCCGATAATTGCCTTCAAACCGAAACAGAACATACCTTTGATATTAAGTTCTGAAATATTATTTTTCATTGTAATACTCATAAGCTTATTGTTTTACATATTGATAAGTGTTGTATTTACTTTTCTTTCTTCAAGAAGTTCAGTGATAACAATATTCAGACAGTTCAAATCCCATGATAAATCATATGTTTTTTCCTGACCGATAACAGCAATCAACGGACGAAGCGGCTGATCTGGATAATTTTTCAGAACGTAAGCTGTTTCACCGTTTGAAAGCTTAACCTTTGAACCAACAGGATACGGAGCAACCTTACGCAGAAAGGCGTGAACAACTCTCTCGTCAAAGTGAGTTCCCATACCGCCCATAACATATTCAATTGCTTCATTAGGAGGACTTGGTGTACGGTAAGGTCTGTTTGAAGTAAGTGCATCATAAACATCCGCAACAGCAAGAATTCTCGCATACGGGTGAATGTCAGTGCCGCTTAACTTCTGCGGATAGCCTGAGCCGTCAAGCTTTTCGTGATGACCAACAATTCCCGCGTAAATATTTCCGTTTACAAGATTTCTGTCATTGAGATGGTTTGCAGCGTGAATAGGATGCATTTTAACAATATCAAATTCCTCAGGAGTAAGCTTTCCCGGTTTGTTGATAATTTCAATCGGTATAGCAACCTTGCCAATGTCGTGAAGAAGACCCGCAAGGCCAAGCTCCTTGAGCATCTGATTTGTAAGACCCAGCTCCATTCCGATTGCAATAGCCATTATCGAAACACTTAGGCTGTGATGATAAGTATAGTCATCGTACATCTTGATATCAGCAATGTTGATGAGAATATCTTTTTTGGAAGAAAGGCTGTCAATCAAATCCTGTGCGGTATTGCCGATAGCTTCAATGTCACTTTTCTGAACACCCTTGCTGCTGTCGATAAAATTGTCAGCAAGGCTGTGTATATTGGAAATAGCCTCACGCCTTATTTCCTGATTGATTGAAGAAACAATGCGCACTTCGCTTGTTGCTGTGTCAACATAAGCACCATCAAGCTTAGCGTTTGAAAGTTGTGTAATCTGCATATCAGTCAGCTTCTGACCTTTTTTCATTATAACAGCAGACCCGAGAGATATATCGTAAAAATGAATATCTCTTGCAAGGCACATACCTGACAGTAATTCTTCCGTTCTTACAAATACCAAACTCCCGAGCCTCCCTTGAAATAACACAGAGCCCTCATAAAATATGGGGGCTCATAAAGTCATATTATAAATCTGTACGGAATATGATTATACAGACAAGCAATTACTTCTTGAGCTGACCAACACAATCTGCACAAATAAATTTTGATTTGAACTCAACAATATTTTCATCGCTTCCGCAGAAAGCACAGGACTGCTTGTACTTCTTGAGGATAATCTTTTCATCTTCTACATAAATTTCGAGGGAATCCTTTTCACCGATACCGAGACCTCTTCTGAGCTCGATAGGGAGAACGATTCTTCCGAGTTCATCAATTTTTCTTGTAATACCAGTTGCTTTCATACGAAAGACCTCCTTGAAAATCTTTAAGTAGATTATAACATATTTGTATATATTTGTCAAAAAACATTATATGAACAATAATAACCATTTTATGAATGAATTCGACACGGTTTTAGCAAGGAGTGATAACGCATGATAAAATGGATTTTTGGAGCAATGCTTATTATTTCAGCGCTACTCGGTGCAATCAGCGGACATATTTCCGAGGTAAGTGCTGCTGCACTGAATTCCTGCGTTGAAGCAGTTGAGCTGTGTATTTATCTTGCAGGAGGAATGTGTATGTGGGGTGGGGTAATGCGTGTTGCAGAAAAATCAGGAGTAACAGATATCATTGCAAGAGCTTTTAAACCATTTCTGAAATATTTATTCAAAGGACTTGACACAAACGGAAAAGCCTTTCACGCAATCTGTATGAATATTACTGCAAATCTGCTTGGATTGGGCAATGCTTCAACTCCTCTCGGACTTGAAGCTATGAAGCGTTTGGAGGAGGAAGAAGGGGAGAATGAAATCACAAGCAGGAATATGGTGCTTTTTGTAGTGCTGAACACGGCATCAATTACAATTATTCCAACCACAGCTGCTTCGTTGCGGATGAAGCACGGCTCAGAAATGCCTATGGAAATTTTCCCCTGTGTGCTGATAACCTCAGCATGTGCACTGATTGTTGGACTTGTCACAGCAATAATATTTGATAAAGGAGAGCATAAATGAGTGATTATATAATACCTTTTTTGATTGCAATAATAATGATAATCGGACTTGTAAAAAAGGTAGATGTTTTCAGTGAGTTTGCAGAAGGGGCAAAGGAAAATCTTAAAGCCGCAGTTTCTGTCCTGCCTGCACTTGTTGCACTTATGACAGCAATAGGAATGTTTAAGGCATCAGGTGCATTGGAGATTATTTCAACAGCAATTTCACCATTGACAAGCTTTCTTGGCTTTCCCAAGGAATGTATACCGCTCGCAATTATTCGTCCCGTATCAGGAAGCGGAGCACTTGCAGTATTCGAAAGTATCCTTACTGATGTTTCACCTGATAGCTTTGCAGGACGTGTTGCAAGTGTAATAATTGGTTCGACTGAAACAACATTCTATACAATTGCCGTTTATTATGGAATAACCAAGGTGAAAAAGACACGGCAAGCACTCCCTGCATCACTTGCCGCAGATTTCACAGGTTTTGTGTTAAGCGCATTGACGGTTAGAATTATTTTAGGGTAATTGTGCATAATAAATAACAGTCCGCCAAATGCTATGTGTGCAAAATAACAAATATTTGACGTACACTTGACATTTGCAGGTGATTTTGGTATAATAATTAAGCGTTGTGTAAGTGACACAATGAGCCATTAGCTCAGTCGGCAGAGCATTTGACTTTTAATCAAAGGGTCTGGGGTTCAAATCCCCAATGGCTCACCAAATCCGTTCTCTTGTGAGGACGGATTTTTTTATAACAAAGCCTGAGAAGATTATTCTACTCAGGCTTTTACATTATAAATCAATATCAACATTGTATTCATCATCAATAAGAATACAATTTGCATTGTGTTTTTCAGCAAGTGAAAACATCTGCACATTGTCCTGTAAAACACTTTCCAAAGTACAATAGCTGTCATCCAAACGCTGTTCTATAACATCAGCATACTTCTTTATGTCATCAAAATGTTTTCGGATGTAGCTTTCGCTCATCACAAGACAATAATACCTTATCTCTTCAAGATACTCTTTTGTAAAATCCTTCTCCCAACCGAAAGGGATATAGCAACCCTCAACAATTAGGTTTTGTCTGTTTTCAATTGCCGTTTTAATTATTTCACAAACAATTTTCCATAGGTAATCAGTAAGTTCTTCATCACTGCTCAAAGGTGTTAGCTCTGTATTTCCGCTTCGTATCAAACCCATTTTCAAATGGTCAATAGACATATATGGATACTTGTATTTTTCAAGCAATCTTTGTGCAAGAGCTGTTTTTCCTGTGTGAGAAGCACCTGCTATCAGAATAATCATACTTATCTCCTCACCAATGTTCCATTATTTTTTTGAACTGTAATATTCATAATCCTCTTCTGTAACAGTAAAATTGGCGTAATAAACAATTTTCTCGAAATCATCATCACTGCGTCGGTTTATTACAGGTTTTCCGATACGGTATTTTCCTGGAGTAAGCATATTATCAAAACCGAATATCTGATAATATTCTGTACGTCCGAATTCTGCAAGTACAGCTTCTTCATCATCAGAATTTGTCGGACATTCAATCTGCATCCAACCGTTACCACTTTCAAATTTTTCAAGAGTGTAACTGCTGTCGATAAATAAATCGCCTATGTTTTCACCGCCGCATTGTCTGAAAAGAATTTTGACAGAGTGGGGAAGTGCTTCTTCTACAACAATTCGTGTACCAAACGGGTCATCAATTTCAAGAAATTTAAGCTGTTCTTTCGGTATGATTCCTGCGCAGAATACAGTTTGGCTATCTGTAGTTACAACAAACGGACAAGTTACTTCATAATCAAAAATGAATTTTTTACCGTCGAGATATACTCCGTCTTTAAGAGCTTCTTCGTATGAGGAACTGCCGAAATATTTAACCTGAAGTGCAATTGCATATTTTTCAAAGTCAACACCCTTGCCCCACTCAGCAAGTCTTTTTCCGTTTACGTCATATTTTTTTATTTCTGAACTATTCCAATATGTGTCTGCAAATTTGACAGTGCAGTATTCCAATGCCTCGGGACTTCCAAAAACATAAATTCCATCCGACTCAAATAAACCATATCTGGTTTCGTACATAAGCACATTTAATTCCTCTCTCGGAATTGCCGCAGCAATAATTGCACCGCCATAATTCATATCGTGCTGACATTTGAAATGAACCATTCCATTATATACATAAGCATTATCGGGAACGCAGTCAGAACTGCAGTAGTCAAGAAATACTATTTCATTTTCAAAGTCAATAGTTGAACACCATTCATATAATTCATTTAATGGTAAATCCAGGTGTGATGATAAATCATCCACAGCCTCCATACTTCCGATAATTCGCCATTCATACCATATTCTCCAATCCTCACTAATGGGAATATTCATAGAAAAAAGCTTATCCTTCGGAAGCTGTTTTGCAGTATCGGCAGGGGAAACAGTTTCAATAATTTCTGTTTGAGTTTCACTTGCAGTATTCTGTGAAGTGTTCTGTGTATTTTGGTTGCAGCCTGTCATCAATATAATTGCTGTAAATAATAATGCAAGTAATTTTGTAAATTTCATAGCTGTTCCTTTCGATAATTTAACGTCTGACCAAAGCCGCAAGTATATCCTTAACATCCTTCGATTCCGCCTCAATAAAAAATTCTGGCTCGTGAATATGCTCCAGATAATGCGCATCACTGTCGTGAATAATATTGCAGTTTTTTAAGTATGGGTTAGCGTCAAGCAGCTTATCCATAAACCCGATGTGCTTAACTTCAGCACAGGTGAACTTGCTGTCAGGAGGAATAAAACCAAGGTTGGAAAGCAAGCTCGTGCTGCTCTTGTCAACGTGTGCAGGAATCATAATTCCGTCATATTTTGTAACAAGCCCGTGCACCGACTCAAAATCAATGCTCGTTGCATTTATCAGCAAATACGGTTCTTTCGCAATAATGTTGTCATTCTCGTCAACAAACAGCTGTCTGCCGAAGACCTCCTCATCATTCGGAAACGGCATCATACACTGATGCACATATTTGTCAAATTCCATTGCATTGTCAAGTTCAGGAAACAAGCATACAACGTGCACTTCTTCTTCTGTGGTGAGCTCCATTCCTGGAATTGCAGTAACCCCATAAGCCTTAGCAAGCTTCATAACCGCAGGAAGATTCCCGCAGGAATTGTGGTCAGTAACCGCAATCACGTCCAATTCCTTCAATGCTGCCATACCGACAATATTGCTTGGCAGCATATCCTCATCGCCGCAAGGAGACAAGCAGGAATGTATATGCAAATCATAACTTAACCTCACGGCAGACACCTCCCAGAATTAACCGTTAATAAGCTTGTGCGCAGCAAGTGCCGCCTCAAAAACAGGCATATCTGTTTTCAAAATTGCAACACCTTGCTGCTTTGCTTTTTCAAGTGCAGTTTCATCGATTTCAGCACCTTCAGCAACAACAATACATCCGCCCTCCGTAAGTACAGCAACAGCTACCGTATTAACGTTACCCATAACCGTGACCCATACTGAGCCTGATGGATTTCTCGACATTGCAAATGAAAGCAGGTCACAGCAGTAAACTTTAGTAAGTTCAATGTCTTCTTCACCCTCATTGACAATAGTAAATCCGCATTTTTCTATAAATTCGTTTAACCTCATAGTAATCTTCCTTATCAATAATCTGTATAATCCGACTCTGTATAATCGCTGTAATCATTATCCTCTTCGCCCAAAGAATCAAGACTGCTGAACTGACGGGAAATACGATGAATGTAGTCCCTCAACAAGTATACACAGTCACGCTCGTGTGCACGTCCGCTTACAATATCTTCGGCAAGTGCACGGCAGGTCGGTGCACCGCACGAGCCGCAGTCAAGTCCGGGGAATTTTTCCAGCAAAGCATCAATTTTAGCCATTGCCGCAATGCTGTCCTTGAGGCTTGTTCCGATTTTGAATACAGGTGTGTATTCAATTTCCTTTTCAAAGAAAGGCTTATCGAGGGTTTTGTTTTCAAGATGAGTACGTGTAACAGGCTGATATTTTCTGAGCCTGTTAAGCTTTGATTTTGCAACATAAGCATTCTCAACGGTAAGAGTGCCGCCTACACAGCCGCCAAAGCAAGCGTTCAGCTCGATAAAATCAAGGTCAGAAAATTTCTGGTCTTCAAGATCTTCAAGCACCTTTATAACATTTTCGATACCGTCAGCGGCAAGATAGCTGTCCGTGAGTACGCCTCCTGCTTCACCTCCGCTTCGGCCCCAGCTTATTCCTATTTTACCTGATGTGAGTAAATCTTCATCATCATCAACCGAATTGGCCATGTGCTTCAGCATAACAGGGTAAATGTCCTTTATAGCAACAACTGCATCAACTTCAGATTTTTCAAATCCGACAGGAGCACGTGTTGCCGTAACCTTTGCAGGGCAAGGGGAAATAAATATTATTCCGATTTTTTCAGCAGGAAGCCCAGTCTTATTCATAGCAATTTTTCTTGCCTCAGAAGCAGCAATATCTACAGGTGCATTTATCGGAAGAATATGTTCAATCAGATTTGGAAAACGTACGCTGATAAGTCTAACTACCGATGGACAGGCAGAAGAGATAAATGGTTTTTTATCAGGATTTTCTTCTATGTATTTTCTTGACAGTTCGCTGACAAGCTCAGCCGCTGCCGAAACCTCGTATACCGCATCAAAACCCATTTTCAGCAATGCACGCAGCACAATGTTTATATCATCAAGATTATTGAACTGTGCATACAAAGACGGGGCAGGCAGAGCAACCGTGTATTCGTAATTTTCCATTACTGAAAGCGGGTCATAAATTGCCAGCTTAGCATGGTGAGGGCAGATACGGATACATTCTCCGCAGTCGATGCAGAATTCAGTAATTATAGTTGCTTTTCCTCCGCGTACGCGAATAGCTTGAGTAGGACATCTTTTTATGCAGTTGATACAGCCCATACATTTGCTTTTATCAAGCTGTACCGAATGGGTGAAATTCATTACACATCCTCCCTTGCATTAACAAAATCATTTTCTTTTTATTATTTTTATACTGCTGAGCCCGCTGGACATAACAAGCTTACGCAGAGCAGGCACGTACATAAACGGGCATTTAATAACCTTTGCAAGTATCTTGAAACGCATAGGAATAATTTTCATACCATATACTTTACAAGAAGCAAGTTTGTTGGCATTAAGTGTTTCAGCAAGAATTCTTGCACTGTTTACAGCAAAGCTTATACCCTCCAGTGAACTCGGACTTATTAGTCCTGCCGCTTCGCCAATAAGAAATGCGTTGTTTTTTCCGGTGCAAATATCAAACGGCGACTTAGGACGCAGAACAACACAAGCTTCCGTTTTAAGTATTTCACCGAATTTGAAGCCATAGTCAGAAAGCCGCTGTTTCTGTATTTCAAACATCATACGGCAGTCTTTAGGTTCAAATGCACCGCCGTAAATAAAAACGTTGTCCTTTGAAATTGACCAGGAACAACAGTCGGTTGTTGCAGGGTCAAAAATGCAGCTGTAAAACGGTTTTGCGTTCTCTTCACGGAACCATTGCTGAATAGCTGTATATCTGCGGATTTGCTTTTTGGGGTACAGAAACTTCCGTACCATTGAATTTCCGCCGTCTGCACCGACAATTTTACGTGCAGTAATTGTTCGTTCCGCACCATTGATATCAACGCATTTTATACAGTAATTCTTATCCTGATGGCATATTTCCTTACATTTTCCATAAAATCTTTCTACGTAGTCAGGAACAAGATTTTCCAGCCATAAATCAAATTTATGTCTGTCAAGATTCATATAAAAACGCTGGTAATGACATTCCTTTTTAGTCTGTAAATCAATAGTACGTACCGAAAAAATCTGTGGGTCAACCAGCAGATCCTTCGGCAGTGTAAGGTCAAATTCAGCAAAAGCCTTCTGTGCATCAGGGGAGAGAAGCCCTCCGCAGCATTTGCTGAAGCTGTTCTCATTATCAGTTTTTCCGTCTATAAGTATTACACGGAATTTTTCATCAAGCAGACGTGCAAGAGTTGCTCCCGCAGGTCCTCCGCCAATAATTGCAATATCAAATTCTGCCATCACATATTCACTTTCATTGTAACAGTTGTACCAACACCGAGCTCTGTGTCAATCTTCATATCATCGGAATACTTCTTCATATTCGGAAGTCCCATGCCTGCACCAAAACCGAGAGAGCGGATGTTGTCAGGCGCAGTTGACCAGCCTGCCTGCATAGCTTTCTCAATATCAGCAATTCCCGGACCCTTGTCTGCAAGAATCATTGTTATGTCATCCTCTGAGATTTCAACATCAATGTCACCGCCGTCAGCGTGAATAACCATATTGATTTCACCCTCGTACATAGCAATAGCAACCTTGCGTACAGCTTCAGGAGATACTCCCATTTTCTTCAGCTTGCTTTTTACGTCACCTGATGCTTCACCTGCACGGGTAAAATCATCCGGAGAAACAGAGTAGTGAAGCTTGATTGTATCACTCAATTGTCAACGCCTCCCCGTAAACCGTTTGTGTAGAGAATGCCGCAGGCAGGAAACATTCTCATATCAGTAGACAAAATCACAATTCCTCGTTCTTCCGCAAGTTCAATCATAGATTCATCAGGAGTTTTGCCCCTGACAAATACGATACAGACGATATCCATCATTTCAGCAGTACGGATAGCCTGCGGATTGCAAAGCCCTGTAAGCAGAACAGACTGATCCTTTACAAATGCAAGTACATCACTCATCATATCACTTCCGCAAGCTGTATGAACCTCGCGGTCAATATGCTCTTCGCCGCAAAGAATTTTTGCTTCCAGTAAATTTTTAATATCATTGACAGTCACGATAGTAAGCCTCCTTCGAAAACATTTTCGCAAGTCTCGTTAAATAATTAACATTTTGTTAAAATGCACAAAATCTTTTTGTCATTAAATTTAACAATAATATGATACCATATTTTGAAAAAAATAAAAATAGGCATTACACATAATCTTTTCGTGCATTATCTATAAAATGTGTTTAAAAGAATATCTGATTATTAACAAAAATGACTTAAATGTGTTTTCGAAGCATAAAATGAAAATACACTTGTTTGGTGTAGGTTTGTGATAAATAAACAAAAAATGGGGGTAACGTTAGTAATATATTTTTGTAGCATTTTGTCGCAGTTTGTGTTATAATATATTCATTATGGTAAGTATGGTGTAAAATTGTGTGTTTACGCCTGAATTACCGAGATAATTGAGGAGGTTCAATAATGGGTTCTACAATTTCATCCATCCCTTTTGCAGGTACTCCTGAACAGGAGAAGCAGCTTCTCGAAATTATTGCTGCTCACAAGACCGAAAAGGGCTGCCTGATGCCAATTCTTCAGAAGGCTCAGGAAATCTATGGCTATCTGCCAATCGAAGTACAGACAATTATCGCAAGAGAAACAGGTTATCCTCTTGAGAAGGTTTACGGCGTTGTAACATTCTACGCTCAGTTCTCTCTCAATCCAAAGGGTAAGTATAAGATTTCTGTCTGTCTTGGTACTGCTTGCTACGTTAAGGGTAGCGGTGATCTCTACAACAAGCTCCAGGAAGTTCTCGGTATCGAGGGCGGCGGATGCACACCAGATGGAAAGTTCTCTCTCGAAGCTTGCCGTTGTATCGGTGCTTGCGGTCTTGCTCCTGTACTTACAGTCAACGAAGATGTTTACGGCAGACTCGTTGTTGATGATATCGAAGGTATCCTCGCTAAGTACAACGACTGATGATGACCGAAATTTCCCTTAACATTCTTGATGTTGCACAGAATTCTGTCCGTGCCGAAGCAACGCTGATTGAAATATCGGTTGCAATTGACACAGCAGGGGATAAGCTCACTGTTACAATTAAGGATAACGGCTGCGGAATGAGCGAGGAACAGGTGAAAAATGTCACCGACCCGTTCTTTACAACCCGTACAACCCGTAAAATCGGCTTGGGAATCCCATTCTTCAAGCAGTCAGCGGAAATGACGGGCGGCAGCTTTTCCATAAAATCCGAACTTGGTGTCGGAACAACAACAGAAGCAGTTTATGTGCTTTCATCAATTGACAGAATGCCACTGGGGGATATGACGCAGACTATCCACTCCCTTGTTACAATGAATACGCACATTGATTTCCTCTATACATATTCTGCGGATGATAAGGAGTTTACTCTTGATACAAGAGAATTCCGTGAAATTCTCGGAAGCGGCGATTTTGCCAATCCGGAGGTTTCGGCGTTTATAATGGATTTTCTCAGAGAAAACCATGCAGAAGTATCCGACTTAGCGGAGTAGATGCGTAAAGGGAGATTATACAATATAATTAAGGAGGAAAAATATCATGAAATCACTGGACGAACTCAAAGCAATCCGTGACAAAATGAAGGGTCAGGTTGATATCCGTGAGGAAGGCTCTGACGCTACAAGAGTAGTAGTAGGTATGGCAACATGCGGTATCGCAGCAGGCGCACGTCCTGTTCTTACAGCATTCTCCAACGCTGTACAGGAAAGAGACCTTCAGAATGTTGCAGTAGTACAGACAGGCTGTATCGGTCTTTGCATGTATGAACCAATCGTTGAAGTTTACAAGGCTAACGGCGAAAAGACAACTTATGTAAAGGTTAAGCCTGAAATGGTTGAAGAAATTATCGACCAGCACATTATCAAGGGCAACGTTGTTACAAAATATACTATCGAGACTGCTAAGCTCGGTTAATCCTGAGGAGGTAAAATAAATGTATCGTTCACATGTATTGGTTTGCGGTGGTACAGGCTGTACTTCTTCCGGAAGTGCCAAGATTATTGAAAGACTGCAGACAGAAATCGACAAGAACGGACTTCACGATGAAGTTCAGGTAGTAAAGACTGGTTGTTTCGGCCTTTGCGCACTGGGTCCAATTATGATTGTTTACCCAGAGGGCTCCTTCTATTCCATGGTTAAGGAAGAAGATATCCCTGAAATCGTATCCGAACACCTTCTCAAGGGCCGTATCGTTTCCAGACTTCTTTATCAGGAAACAGTTACAGATGAAGGTATCAAGGCTCTTAACGATACAAGCTTCTACAAGAAGCAGCTCCGTATCGCTCTGAGAAACTGTGGTGTTATCAATCCTGAAAATATCGATGAATATATCGGTACAGACGGTTACGCTGCTCTCGGTAAGGTTCTTACAGAAATGACTCCTGACCAGGTTATTCAGGAAATTCTCGATTCCGGTCTCCGTGGACGCGGCGGCGGCGGATTCCCAACAGGTATGAAGTGGAAGCTTGCAAGAAATATCGTTCCTGATGCTGACCAGAAGTATGTCTGTTGTAATGCCGACGAAGGTGACCCGGGTGCATTTATGGACCGTTCAGTTCTTGAAGGTGACCCACACTGTCTTGTTGAAGCTATGACAATCTGCGGTTACGCTACAGGCGCAACAGAAGGTTATGTTTACGTTCGTGCTGAATATCCAATTGCAGTTCCAATTTCTAAAATAAAACTTACATCATTTTTCTTTATATAATCTATAATGAATTCAATGCCTTCATCAAACATAATAGGAACTGAATTTTTGCTAGCATAATCTTTTATTTGTGATAATTCCTTCATAATCAATATTTTATTACTTATCTTTACCATTATCAATATTTATGTTATATTTTCATTATGAATTTAGAAGCATTTGTTTTAGGTTGTGGCGGAATGATGCCTTTGCCTTATCGTCATTTAACATCAGTTTTAGTTAGACGAGAAGGGGATTTATTTTTATTTGATGGGGGAGAAGGCACACAAGTTTCATTAAGAAGACTTAATCTAAAATGGAAAAAGATAAATGCTATTTTTGTTTCACATACACACGCTGACCATGTAACAGGACTTCCTGGAATTTTGATGTTATCATCTCAAGTTGATAGGGATGAACCACTTTACATTTATGGACCTCCTAAAATTGCTGAATATATTGAATCTAGCAGAAAAGTTTTAGATATGTACATCAATTATCCAATCATTGTAAAAGAAATTACTGCTCCTTGTGTTTGTCACGAAGGAGATGGATTTTGCATTAGAGCATTTCCTTTAGAACATACAAAAACTTGTGTAGGATATACATTAGAAGAATATCAAAGACCAGGCGAATTTCATCCTGAAAAGGCAAGAGAACTCAAAGTTCCTTGTGGACCACTTTGGGCAAAACTTCAAGCAGGTTGTGAAGTAAAAGCTGAAGATGGCTCAATCGTAAAACCAGAACAAGTTTTAGGACCACAAAGAAAAGGCCGAAAAATAAGTTATGTTACAGACACATTGTATTTAGATTCAATTGCAAAAGAAGTTGCAAATTCAGATTTATTATTTTGTGAAGGAATGTTTACAAAAGAATTTGAAGATCAAGCAAAAGAAAAAAAACACATGACTTCAAGTCAGGCTGCACAAATTGCAAAAGATGCAAATGTAAAAAAAATGGCTTTAATTCATTACAGTCCTCGTTACAATGATTATGATTTAAAACCATTACTTACAGAAGCACAAAGTATTTTTCCAGAAACAATACTTTCTAAAGACAGAATGACTTTTGAAATTCCTAATGAAGACTAAATGATACAGTTTGATAATATTTCTAAAATATACAAAGATCCCAATTCAAAAGAAAAATTTTGTGCAATAAAAAATATTTCTTGCACAATAAATTCTGGAGAAATAACAGGATTGCTAGGTGTAAACGGAGCAGGAAAGTCTACATTTTTAAAAATGCTTTCAGGAAATTTATCTCCAACTGAGGGAAATATTTTTATCAATAAAACCAATCTTTACGAAACAACTTTTAAAGATAATACAACTTTATTAAAAGAAAAAATTGGATTTGTACACGAGCAACCTTTTTTTTATGATGAAGAAACTGTTTTTGAAATTTTACTTTTTGCAATAACCATTTGTAATCAAAATAAAATCGAAGCAAAAAATAATTTTGAAAAAATCATAAATCAATGCAACTTAACAGAAGTTTTGAATAAAAAAATAAAAACACTTTCAAAAGGATATAAACAACGACTTTCTTTTGCCTTAGCATTATCAAATAATCCAGAAATATTACTTTTAGACGAACCAATTTCTGGACTAGATCCAATTCAAATAAATGAAATACGACAACTTATCATAAATTTAAAACAAGAAAAAACTATAATTTTATCAACACATTTAATGCAAGAAATTGATGCACTTTGTGATAAAATAATTATTTTAAATAAAGGTAAAATTGTTGCACAAGGAACAGAAGAAGAAATTTGCAAAAATAATTCTACAGAAAATATTGAACAAGCATTTTTAAAACTTGTAAAAAATACAGGAGAAAAAAATGTACAATAGCACAAAACTACATAGATTTAACACATTATTAAAAAGAGAATTATCAATTTTACTAAAACAAAGTACAACATATATTTCATTTATTTTATTAACAATCATTTGTGGTTTATATTTTTTTATCTTTACAGGATTTTTTACAAATCAAACCTGCGATTTAAAATACTTTTTTTCGATTTTTCCCTATATCTGTATTATTGCAATACCATGTTTATCTTTTAATATATTTAAAAATGAAAACTTTTATAATTCAGTTGCAGTAAATGATTTAACAAAAATCTTTGCAAAATTTCTTTCTCTATTTATCATCTACAGTTTTTCAATTTTAGTTTCAATAATAATCCCAATACAAATAAATTTATTTGGACAAATTGAACTAGCACAATTTTTTATTGGATATTTTTCTATACTTAGTTACGGATTATTAGTAATTTCACTTTCAATATTTGTACAAACAATATTTAAAAATAAAATTGCAAGTTTAATTTTAACAGCATTAATTTTATTCATTTTTAATAGTATTCATATAATTCCAAAATACATAAACATTAATGATGGATTTCTATTAAATCTATTACAAAATATTTCGTTTGCTTGGCATTATGATTCTGCATCAAAAGGAATTTTTAACACAAAAGATTTTTCATTTTATATAATTTGACCCATAAAGATTCCTATGTTATAATGAATTTTAATTATATAAAGAAAAGTTCGTTGAAAGTAAATAGTTGGGGTAGATAACAGTATAAGTAATCTATCCCAACATTCATTTATTAAAGCTTTTAATTATTATATAATTTAGTTAATACAATGTCAAGTGAAAATATTCATATTTTATGCATAATTTGATTTTTTAGAAAACATCTTGAAAATAGCTTCAATTTGTGGTATCTTATTAAATAAAGATAAGGAGGTGCATTTTGTGAAAAACAAATTTTTACAGTCGGTTATATATAATTCAAGCATAGTTTTTACAGTTTTATGCCTCCTTTCAACGCTTTTCTTCGCCTTGCTTTACTGGAGCTTTGATGCGACAAGCTTGCCTAATTTAGGTGTAAATTTCGCGCTTTTAGCCTTTTCTTACGTAATAGCAATTATCATTTCAATTATACTTTATAAGCTGAAAAAGCCATATATTACGCACAAAATCAGCTTTTTGTATTTTGGCACAATGCTTTTTACCTATCTTTTCATCTCGGTTCACGTTTTCGCTGTAATTCTCGGCAATCTATGGGGCGGAATTACAATTGCCTCGGTTTTTGCACTTGCCATTTTGACTACAATAATTAAATACTTGCCAAGGGTGCCGTACGCAATTAAGGTGGTTATGAATTTCTTTATATACGCAATCCCTTACTTTGGTATAGGCGTATTTATCGGTGAATACGGCAAGGGCAACAAAATGATGATACTTATTTTTATTTACTTGCTCGTCTTTGCTCTTGCAGCCGTCGCAGTATCGGTTATCAGAAGCTTAATTAAAAAGCAAGAAAATAATACGGAAGAATATTCAAAAATGTTCAAATAAGCTTATTTTACCGCAATCACACAAAAAAATCAAGCCGCCTATTGTTTTGCAGGAAGAATTAAAAGCGGAAAAAGGATATCTAAGTATTTCAG
>CALATN010000059.1 GCA_937891895.1 uncultured Clostridia bacterium | reverse complement strand
GGTAGCTCCTACTATCTTGTCCTTACCCATAAGGCTTCTTGCAATGCTTACAGGCATATCCGACTGTCCCACGTGAACACCCTCGGCATCCACGGCAAGAGCTACGTCTACCCTATCGTCAATGATAAGAGGTATGCCGTACCGCCTTGTTATTTCGTGTACTTTCTCTGCAAGAGAAATATATTCTCTTGTGGTCTTATCCTTTTCCCTCAGCTGAATCAGGGTTACACCACCCCTGCAGGCCTCTTCGACACGGCGAAGGAATTCTTCCGTATCGTAATTTGTACTGTCAGTAATAAAATACATTGTTGTATCAAGCTTTTTCATAGGCACCTCACATATAGATATAGTCGTTCAGAACTGGTTGTAAGCCTTCGTTTGCAATATCTTTGTACATCACATCAAGGCTTCTGCCGTCGTTGATTTCGAATTGCTCGTCGCCCTCTGTGCCGTCGGCTTCCTTGCCGCTGTACTTGCTTTCGTGGTCGCCGATACCCGTGGAAACTCCTGCGGAAACCTTTGTTGCGGCAATCTTTACGATACCGTTGCGGAAGCTTTCGCTTTCTCTTGACGAAACGGTAATTCCAACGTAAGGCAGAAAAATTCTGTACGCACAGATAATCTGACAAAGCTGTGTTTCGTGGACGTCAAGGGGATTGATTTTGTCATTGTTGATGATAGGCCGCAATCTTGGACAGGACAGGGACATTTCAGCGTGAGGATATTTGCGCTGTAAGAAATAAACGTGTAAAGCGCTTGCAAGTGCGTCCTTTCTGAAATCGGACAAGCCAAGAAGTGCTGAAAATGCAACTCCTCTCATTCCGCCCATAAGGGCACGCTCCTGTGCGTCAAAGCGGTATGGATAGACACGCTTATGTCCAAGCAGGTGCAAATCGGAGTAGCGGTCGCTGTCGTAGGTTTCCTGAAATACTGTAACATAATCCGCGCCGCATTCGTGGAGATAACGGTATTCGTCCACATTCACGGGGTAAATTTCAAGTCCCACCATACGGAAATATTTTCGTGCAAGCTTGCAGGCTTCACCGATGTACTCAACGTTACTCTGTGCTCTGCTTTCTCCCGTAAGAATGAGAATTTCCTCCATTCCGCTGTCAGAAATAATCTGCATCTCACGCTCAATCTGTTCCATATCAAGCTTCATTCGGTTGATGTTGTTGTAGCAGTTGAAGCCGCAGTATACGCAGTAATTCTCGCAGTAATTTGCAATATAAAGCGGAGTGAACATATACACGGTGTTGCCGAAATGCTTTGACGTTTCAAGCCTTGCACGCTGTGCAATCTGCTCTAAAAACTGCTCTGCGGCTGGTGATAGAAGTGCCTTGAAATCCTCGATTGTGCAGGTTTCGTGCTCAAGTGCCGCCTTTACGTCCTTTGCTGTATAGCGTGAATAATCGTAGCTATCCATTTCGGAAAGCACCTTTTTCATTATGTCGGAATTAATCTGCTCCATTCCCTCCATATATTCCATATGATTTGTACGGCTCGCAGGGTCGGTTTCAAGGCGGTGCTTCTTTTCAAGTGCAGAGGGAGAAAGATGTTCGCCGTCCACAAAAAATCTGTTATCCATTTTGCCCTCCTTGATTAGTCACGAAGAAATCCTGTCAGCGGGTCGGAAGCACTTGCTCCCCTTGTCAGAACTCGTCCAAGTCCCGAAAGGTATGCTTTTCGTCCTGCTTCAACAGCCTGACGGAAAGCCGCCGCCATAAGCGGTAAATCTCCTGCTGTAGCAAGAGCCGTATTCGCCATAATTGCCGCTGCACCCATTTCCATTGCCTCGCAAGCCTGTGACGGTCTGCCGATACCTGCGTCAACGATAAAGAATCGTCCGTCAGCGAGCTTGTATATGATACACATACCGCCCGGCCAGTCTGCGTTACCGATATCGCAAACTATCATCTTGGATTCGGTGGTCTTCTTATATTTGTTCTCGCCCGAAAGACCGAGAAGAGATAATGCACCTTCGGTTCCTACACCGCGTTTATCAACAGCTGTTCTTATCTGGCTCTTGTTGGGGAAGAACATTACGTGAACTATCTGGGTCTGCGTTACATAGGTTGCAAAGAGGTTAGTACCTATCGAGTTCGTCGTGTATTTCTTTAAGCCCTTGGCTTCAAGTTCCTTGCAAAGATCCTGGAACGTGGTCT
>CALATN010000058.1 GCA_937891895.1 uncultured Clostridia bacterium | reverse complement strand
GACACTGTCCCCTTTGGAAACCCATTATTGCTCGCTAAATTATAATTTGTCACAAAATCGGCATTTAAAAATTTATACAAAAACTGTTGTAATTCTTTTTGAGATGTGGTATACTATAACTACAAATTAAGTACATTATACCTTATAACAAAAAAGGAGTTGTTTTAAATGAAATTATTCGGTTCTATTCTTCTTGCTGTAGGCGCTGCTGCTGCAGGTGCGGCTGCTGCTATGTACGCTATGAAAAAGCGTGAGGAAATCGAACAGTTCGATTATGATTTTGATGATGAGGACGAGCTCTACTTCGATGAATGTGACTGCGAATGCTGCGCAGAAGCTGACGACCTTGATGAGCTTGACAGCCTTGATGCTGATGTTTCCGAGCTTACTGAAGAAGACCTTGCTGAAATCGACGAGGTTATCAAGAACGAAGAAAACTAAAACTATGACGGGTACCCGTAAAGGTGCCCGTTATTATTTGGGGGAATAATATGCACATTGAAGATATTATCTTTTTTACGGTTATAATACTTGTGTTTGCTTCGTGGATATGGTACGGGGTTTATGCGATTGTGCAGGATATCAGACAATCAAGCTTTGATAAGTTCTGCCTTGAAAACAGCGAAAAGCTGCTGAATGGCGAGGAGTGTGTTTTCAAGGGCACGACATTTACCGGAAGCAGTGTTGTGGCTTCGTATCAGGCTTGTATTTCCGTATTTGTTCTGACAATGACAAGGAAAACTTCGCTTTACAGGGCGGATAATAAAACGCCGCTTATTTTCTGTACCATTATTACAATCTTCGGCGGCTGGTGGGGCATTCCTTGGGGGCCTGTCCGTTCGATACAGACTTTTGCAAAAAATGCGGATGCGTCGGAGAATTATATGTCACTTGCTTCGTACATAGGATATCTGCAGCTCAGGCGTGCAAACGGGAAAGGAATATAATATGCCGAAAAACAGAGAGGCTTTCCGTCTTGACAGGTTTCTGTCAAATCAGATGAATATTTCCCGTGCCGATGCGAAGGAGCTTATCAAAAAGCGTCTTGTTACGGTCAACGGACAGACGGCAAAGCTGTTTGATATGAAAATCAATCCTGACACGGACAAGGTTGTTTCCGAGGGCAAGGATGTTGTGTACAGAAAACACATATATATTATGCTGAACAAGCCTGCGGGGGTAATCTGTGCTACAAAGGACAGGCTTACCGAAACCGTGCTGGAGCTTATTCCGCCCGAGCTTCGCAGACAGGGATTGTTCCCTGCTGGACGTCTTGACAAGGACACGGAGGGCTTTGCGCTTATTACGGATGACGGTGTTTTTGCCCACGAAATTCTTTCCCCAAAGAAGCACGTTGACAAGAAATATTTTGCCGTGCTTGAAAAGCCTGCAAAGGAAAGCGATGTTGAAGCGTTTGCAAGCGGTATGGAAATTGACGGCGGGGATGTATGTCTGCCTGCGGTGCTGGAAATAACAGATAAGTCAAATGAGGTTTACATTACTTTGCGCGAGGGAATGTTTCATCAGGTGAAGCGTATGGCGGAGGCTGTGGGCAACAAGGTCACCTATCTGAAGCGTGTACAGATAGGCGGATTGGAATTGGACGCAGAATTGGGGCTTGGCGAGTGCCGTGAAATTTTGCACAATGAAATGGAAAAAATTTATGCAAAAAAATAATGAAAATTTTTCATTTGTCATTTTTTCGTCAAACTTAATAAACAAGGCTTTGTAAGTTTAGTTAATAAGCAACTTGAAATTTGATGCGGAAATTTGGTATTATATTATCATAGCCAAAGAAGTAAAAGATTTGGCAAGACTATTTTTTTTGGGAGGTCCGTTCAGAATGGCTAGTTTATCACTCAGATCCATTTATAAGAAATACCCAGGCGGCGTTGTTGCCGTTTCCGACGTTAACCTTGAAATCCGCGACAAGGAATTCATCATCCTCGTTGGTCCATCCGGTTGTGGTAAGTCCACTACTCTCCGTATGATCGCAGGTCTTGAAGAAATTTCCGAAGGCGAACTCTATATCGGCGATCGTCTTGTTAATGACGTTGCACCTAAGGACAGAGATATCGCGATGGTATTCCAGAACTACGCTCTGTACCCACATATGACAGTATATGATAATATGGCTTTCGGTCTTAAGCTCCGTAAGGTTCCTAAGGACGAAATCAACCGTAAGGTAGAAGAGGCTGCAAGAATCCTCGACATCTCTCACCTCCTCAGCAGAAAGCCAAAGGCTCTCTCCGGTGGTCAGAGACAGCGTGTTGCTCTCGGTCGTGCTATCGTTCGTCAGCCTAAGGTCTTCCTTCTCGACGAACCTCTCTCCAACCTCGACGCTAAGCTCCGTGCACAGATGAGAACAGAGCTTACCAAGCTTCATGCAAGACTTCAGACAACCTTCATCTACGTTACCCACGACCAGGTCGAGGCTATGACCATGGCTACCAGAATCGTTGTTATGAAGGACGGTCTTATCCAGCAGGTAGATACTCCTCAGAACCTTTACGATAGCCCTGTTAACATTTTCGTTGCAGGCTTCATCGGAACTCCTCAGATGAACTTCATCAAGGGATCTCTTGAGCAGAAGGGTGAGGACGTTTACTTCAACTTTGAGAACCACTCCATCAAGCTTCCCGCCGAGAAGGCTAACAATCCTGCACTTAAGGATTACATCGGCAAGGAAGTTATCGCAGGTCTCCGTCCCGAGTGTATCCACGATGCTCCCATGCAGCTTGCCGCTCTTGAGGAAAGCACCATCGAGGCATTCGTTGACGTTACCGAGCTTATGGGTGCAGAGATCTATCTCTACCTCAACGTTGGCGAGGAGACTAACCTCATTGCTCGCGTATCCTCTCGTTCCACCTCCCGTGCAGGCGACACCATCAAGGTTGCCTTCGACACCTCGAGACTTCACATCTTCGATCAGGATACTGAGCGTTGCATCGTTCACTAAAAAAGACAGCCCGAAGCCGCAAGGCTTCGGGCTTTTTGTTATAAGAAAAGG
>CALATN010000057.1 GCA_937891895.1 uncultured Clostridia bacterium | reverse complement strand
AAGGTGCGCAGCCATACCTGCTGCACAGATGATAATTCCGAAGCCGTTCTCCTTAGCCTTTGAAGCAAATTCGGAAGCCATTTCGGGAGTACGGTGAGCAGACATAACGTGCACCTCGTAAGGTACGCCGTAAGCCTTAAGCTCTGCAACAGCATCCTTTACAACAGGAAAATCGCTGTCGCTACCCATAATTACTGCAACTTTTTTCAACATAGATATAACTCCTTTTCGGAAATTTATTTATAAAATTTCTATTTTTTACAAAACAAAAAGCTGTGAAAACAGCAGGTAATCACAGCTTGATTTGCGCGCACTTATTTTTTGATACAAAAATCCCGCCGCAGCGAGAACACTGTCCTGACAGCAGCGAAGAAAAATATATGGAATCAGTTAAACGGTTGGCAATAATTGTCACGCTCAAACCCTCCATAGTAAATTCAAATCATATATATTGTACTATATTTTTCCCTAAACTTCAAGTGTTTCACAAAAAAAAATCACTTTTTATAAAAATTCTTAATTATCTCTTGCATTTTTCGAAAAATATGATAAAATAGTAGATAGGAAATCCGAAAAAATTCGGAACACATTTCCCAAGACCAAACATGGAGGTGTTTTTCAATGGCATACATCATCAACGACGATTGCATCAGCTGCGGCGCTTGCGCAGACGGCTGCCCTGTAAACGCTATTTCTGAGGGTGACGGCAAGTACGTTATCGACGCTGCAACATGCATTGACTGCGGCGCTTGTGCTGACGCTTGCCCTGTATCTGCTCCTGTTGCTGAATAATCAACAAAGCATACTTAAATCCCCGTACTTTGGTACGGGGATTTTTTTATACATAACAAAAATCCCCATACCGAGGTATGGGGATTTAAAATCAATTATTCATTGATAGCTGTAACAACGCCTGAACCTACTGTTCTACCACCTTCACGGATAGCGAAACGGAGACCGTCTTCGATAGCGATTGGTGTGATGAGTTCAACGTCGATAGTTACGTTATCACCAGGCATACACATTTCCTTATCAGCTGGAAGTGTGATTACACCAGTAACGTCAGTTGTTCTGAAATAGAACTGAGGTCTGTAGTTGTTGAAGAATGGAGTGTGACGTCCGCCTTCTTCCTTCTTAAGAACGTAAACCTGACCCTTGAACTTTGTGTGTGGGTTGATGGAGCCTGGCTTACAAAGAACCTGACCTCTTTCGATATCTGTTCTCTGAACACCACGGAGAAGAGCACCGATGTTATCGCCTGCTTCAGCGTAGTCAAGAATCTTTCTGAACATTTCGATACCAGTTACAACTGTCTTAGCCTTTTCATCCTTAAGACCAACGATTTCAACTTCGTCACCAGTCTTGAGCTGACCTCTTTCAACTCTACCTGTAGCAACTGTACCACGGCCTGTGATTGTAAATACGTCTTCAACAGGCATAATGAAAGGAAGATCTGCCTTTCTTTCAGGTGTAGGAATGTAGGAGTCTACAGCGTCCATGAGCTTCTGGATGCATTCGTAAACAGGGTCGGAAGGATCCTTGGAAGCGGAATCGAGAGCCTGGAAAGCAGAACCGATGATGATTGGTGTATCATCGCCAGGGAATTCATACTTGTCAAGTGTTTCACGGATATCCATTTCAACGAGTTCGAGGAGCTCTGGATCGTCAACCTGGTCAGCCTTGTTCATGAATACAACGATGTAAGGTACGCCTACCTGACGAGCGAGGAGAAGGTGTTCCTTAGTCTGAGCCATAGGACCGTCTGTGGAAGCAACTACGAGGATAGCGCCGTCCATCTGAGCAGCACCAGTGATCATGTTCTTAACATAGTCAGCATGGCCTGGGCAGTCAACGTGAGCATAGTGACGGTTGTCAGTTTCGTACTCAACGTGAGCTGTGTTGATTGTGATACCTCTTTCTCTTTCTTCAGGAGCCTTATCGATGTTTGCGTAATCTTCGAATGCAGCCTGTCCCTTGAGGGAGAGATACTTTGTGATAGCAGCAGTAAGAGTTGTCTTACCGTGGTCAACGTGACCGATTGTACCAATGTTAACGTGTGGTTTGGTTCTTTCAAATTTAGCCTTTGCCATTGGAATAGTCCTCCTTGTAAATATTATAGTAGAATACTAACACTTATATTTTATCAGATTTGATAAAAAAATGCAAGTGTTTTCTTCAAATTTTATAAAAAATATTAGTCGTTGCTCTTGCTTCTTGCAGACATAATCTTTTCTGCGATGGAGCGTGGAACTTCGATATAGCTGTCTGGTTCCATGGAGTACTGACCACGACCCTGTGTCTTGGAACGGAGGTCGTTGGAGTAACCGAACATTTCAGACAGTGGAACAAGAGCGTCAACCTGAGCAACGCCATTGTTGATTTCCTGACCAAGGATCTGACCACGACGAGCGTTAAGGTCACCGATTACAGTACCCATATAGTCATCAGGAACGATAGCTGCAACCTTCATAATTGGTTCGAGGATGCAAGCATCAGCCTTCTTCATAGCTTCCTTGAAAGCCATGGAACCAGCGATAGAGAACGCCATTTCAGAGGAGTCAACTTCGTGGTAAGAACCATCGTAAAGTGTAACCTTAACGTCAACTACCTGATAGCCAGCGAGTACACCAGCCTTCATAGCGCCCTGGATACCCTTGTCAACAGCAGGGATGTATTCCTTAGGAATAGCACCGCCGACAACGGCATTAACAAACTCGTAACCCTTACCGGATTCGTTAGGCTCAACCTTGATCTTAACGTGACCGTACTGACCCTTACCACCGGACTGACGTGCATACTTGTGATCAACATCAGCGAGTTTCTTGATTGTTTCCTTATAAGCAACCTGAGGTGCACCGATATTAGCCTCTACCTTGAATTCTCTGAGGAGACGGTCAACGATGATATCGAGGTGAAGCTCACCCATACCAGCGATGATTGTCTGACCTGTTTCTTCATCAGTCCATGTTCTGAATGTTGGGTCTTCTTCAGCAAGCTTAGCAAGACCAATACCCATCTTTTCCTGACCAGCCTTTGTCTTAGGCTCGATAGCGAGCTGGATAACTGGTTCTGGGAATTCCATAGATTCGAGAATGATAGGTGCCTTAGGATCACAGAGTGTATCACCTGTTGTTGTGTTCTTAACACCAACACATGCAGCGATATCGCCTGCATATACAGTTTCGATATCCTTTCTGTGGTTGGAGTGCATCTGAAGGATACGACCCATTCTTTCAGAGTTGTCCTTAGTTGCGTTGAGAACTGTAGCACCGGAATCTACTGTACCGGAATATACACGGAAGTAACAGAGCTTACCAACAAATGGGTCAGTTGCAATCTTGAATGCAAGAGCTGCAAATGGTTCCTTGTCGGAGGAAGGTCTTTCTTCTTCCTGCTCTGTATCAGGATTGATACCCTTGATTGGTGGGATATCAAGTGGGGATGGCATATAGTCAACAACTGCGTCAAGAAGCTTCTGAACGCCCTTGTTCTTGTAGGATGTACCACATACAACAGGAACCATAGCGTTAGCAATTGTACCCTTACGGATACACATCTTGATTTCATCAATTGTGAGTTCTTCACCATCAAGGTATTTCATCATGATTTCCTCGTCCTGTTCAGCAACAGCTTCGAGGAGCTTTTCACGATATTCATTAGCCTTGTCAACCATATCAGCAGGGATTTCTTCAACTCTGATATCCTTGCCGAGGTCATCGTAGTAGCAGTATGCCTTCATTTCTACGAGGTCGATGATACCCTTGAATGTGGATTCAGAACCGATAGGAAGCTGAATCGGAACAGCGTTACACTTGAGACGTTCGAGCATCATATCTACTACACGGTAGAAGTTAGCGCCCATGATATCCATCTTGTTAACGTATACCATTCTTGGTACCATATATTTGTTAGCCTGTCTCCAAACTGTTTCAGTCTGAGGCTCAACACCGCCCTTAGCACAAAGAACTGTTACAGAACCGTCGAGTACACGGAGTGAACGCTCAACTTCTACTGTAAAGTCAACGTGACCTGGGGTGTCAATGATATTGATTCTATGGCCTGCCCAGTGTGCTGTTGTAGCAGCGGAAGTAATTGTAATACCTCTCTCCTGCTCCTGCGCCATCCAGTCCATTGTTGCAGAACCATCGTGAGTCTCACCAATCTTATGGTTGATACCAGTATAGAAAAGGATACGCTCAGTTGTGGTTGTTTTACCTGCGTCAATGTGAGCCATTATACCAATATTTCTTGTTTGTTCAAGTGAACAATCTCTTGGCATAATATTTCCTCCAATTTAGTACCCTGTTAATCAGGGCAATCACGTTTATGTGCTTATTACCAACGGTAGTGTGCGAAAGCCTTGTTAGCTTCAGCCATCTTATGAGTATCTTCACGCTTCTTGCAAGCACCGCCGATACCGTTTGTAGCGTCGATAATTTCGTTAGCGAGTCTTTCCTTCATTGTTCTCTCGCTTCTTGCTCTTGAATATGTTGTGAGCCATCTGAGACCGAGAGTCTGCTTTCTTTCAGGTCTTACCTCCATTGGTACCTGGTATGTGGAACCACCAACTCGGCGAGCCTTTACTTCGAGCAGAGGCATGATGTTTTCCATAGCCTGTTCGAATACTTCGAGAGCGTCCTTACCTGTCTTTTCTGCTACGATTTCAAAAGCACCGTATACGATCTTCTGAGCAACACCCTTCTTACCATCGAGCATGATGTTGTTGATAAGACGTGTTACGAGCTCAGAGTTGTAAACAGGATCACAAAGAACCTCACGCTTTGCAATTTTACCTCTTCTTGGCACAATACTTCCCTCCTTCATAATAATGCTATCATAGGTACTCGTTTCACCTTACGCCGCCTCAGCGGCGGATGACACGCACGACCAATGCAGAGGCTTCATCTATATAAAAATGAATCTCCGCACAAATCTGCGGTTTGGTTTCATTGAGTATACTTTAATTTAAGACACTTTCAGCTTACTTAGCTGCGCCTGCCTTAGGCTTCTTTGCACCGTACTTGGAACGAGCCTGATTTCTCTTAGCAACGCCCTGTGCATCGAGTGTACCTCTGATGATGTGATAACGTACACCAGGGAGGTCCTTTACTCTACCGCCTCTGATAAGAACAACGGAGTGTTCCTGGAGGTTGTGGCCGATACCTGGAATGTAAGCTGTTACTTCAGTACCGTTTGTAAGTCTTACTCTGGCAATCTTTCTCATAGCGGAGTTAGGCTTCTTAGGTGTAGCTGTTCTAACTGCTGTACATACGCCTCTCTTCTGAGGTGAGCTCTGGTCAATTGCTACCTTCTTCTTAGCGTTGTAACCCTTCTGAAGAGCTGGTGCAGTAGACTTCTTTTCGAGAACTTTTCTTCCCTTACGAACTAACTGGTTAAAGGTTGGCATAATCTATCTCCTTTCTTCAAATATTCTGCGCGCAATATCACCTGACATTCGCACACTTGATTATTATACACAAACAAAATCCGTTTGTCAAGCATTTTTCACAAATTTTTCAGCAAAAATTTTATACTGTAAATTTATGGATAATCTGACAAACGGATTATTAAAATTATGTTAATTACGAGGCTTTGCTGCTCATATTTCCTTGAAGTTAGAGTTGTTTGAGCGGATATTTACGCTATCCCCCTCAATAACTCTTGCATAGAAGCCTTTCTTTTTCTCGGCTGCTTTTTTTACAAAGCCCAGTGCAATTCTTGCGGCAATGCAGAATATTCCTGTAACAAGCATTACTGTCAAAGTCTTGTCAAACGCAAACATCTCTATAAAGTATACAGAAATCATTATGATTGCAAAAATCACCGAAGCCTTTCCGGCAATATCACATATAAGCATTAACTTATCAGCCTTTATGTATTCCTGCTCATTGTTCTTACGCCACATTTCATACTCGGCACGCTTCTTGTCCTCGTTTTCCACCTTTTCATTGACCTGCTTCTCAGACTCATCCTTAGCGGCACGAAGCTCTTTATACAGCTCGCCTTCCGCACCTGCAACAACGTTATTCTTCGTCTTTTGTGCATAGCCGAGCTTGGTTTCGACATTAAGCTCCTCATCCTGAGTAAGCATTCTTCTTTTTATACGGCTGACATTCTTGGCACTGTTTTCTCCACTGTAGTCATCCATTTTTTCGATTGTTTCCACATACTCAGCACCTGCAACAAGAACCCCTCTTATTTTCATTGCAAGCGAACAGAACTCAATAATAAGATATGCCGTTTCTTTATTCTTATCATTTTCATACAAGGCTTCGAGAATATGTATTGCTTCAACCGAATATTCAAACAACAGGATGAGATTTGCAACATACACTTCAACTGTTTTCATATTCTTATGTGCGGAAGCATAGCTTTGCTCATAATCACTTCTTACGGAAATATAATCCAGCATATCCCTGCACATTATAAGACGAAGCTTCTGTGTTTCAGGATCTTCAGGATCAAGCTGTCTGAAGCGTTCCTTTATTTCCCCCATCTTCATAAAGAAGCTTTCACTGCTGAGATATACCGATGAAGATTCAAGCATAAGATACTGACTTGTAAGCTCACGTCTGAAAAAAGCTTTAAGGTAGCTTCTGTCGGTTTCAAGAACAGAACTGTATCCGATATAAGCTTCGTCATAGCTTTTCTTTGCGAAATAAGCATCTGCCGAGGCCATCATTCTGTATACTGTTACATCCGTTTCTGCCGACGCTATCTTAGTCTTTGCAACAAGCACCTTCGCATTTTCTGCATGTCCGCACACAGGACACTTACAGATCTGCTCAGAACTTTCATAAGAATTTTTACAAACAGGACACCTGACTATATTCATAACCTTTTCTGCCATAACCATTCCCCCTGCAAAATAATTTCTTCCAAACGAAAAATAATAATCACATATAGTATATCACTATTTTTTCATAAATGCAACATAAATTTAATTCAAATGTTGATTATTTTCTGCATTTTTGACACATATACTATATAATTATCAGATTGGAGGGAAAGATTTGGACATTTACTTGGTCAGACAAGGTGACACCGTTTCATCAATTGCCGAAAAATACAATATATCCAATCAACGGCTTATTACCGACAACTCACTTTATTCCGACGGACGGCTTGTCACAGGGCAGGCACTTCTTATTCTGAAGCCTGAGATTGTTCACACCTTCAGGTCGGGAGACTCACTTTTTTCTGTTGCTTCGGCATACGGAACTGATGTATTGCAATTGTATAGAAACAACCCGCTCATAATTGGTACTGACAATATTCCCGTCGGAACACAGATTGTTATCAAATATGAAAATGCTCCTGAAAAAAGCATACGCACAAGTGGTTTTGCTTATGATTACATAAACAGAGATACATTCCGTGCGGCACTTCCATATCTTACATATTTAATATTATTCGGTTACGGCTTCAATGATGACGGAACAATAATCGAGCCGCTCGATGATGAACTTATTCCAATTGCTCACGAATTCCGCACGGTTGTTTTTATTAGCCTTACCAGCATAAATCAGGATGGCACGTTTAATTCTGCAAAGATTGAGAGGATTGTTACTGACACGGATTTTCAGAATATTGTTCTTACAAATCTGATTGAGGTTATCAAGCGCAAGAATGCGCAGGGACTTGATATTGATATGGAGTACATACCTCCGCAGTACCGCAATGGATTTACTGCTTTTGTCAGCAACGCTTCACGCAGACTTCACGAGGCGGGTTTGATTCTGCACGTTGACCTTGCACCCAAGACTTCGGATGAACAATCGGGGTTGCTATATGAGGCGCACGATTACTCCGCTTTGGGTGCGGTTGCGGATTTTGTGTTTCTTATGACTTATGAGTGGGGTTACGCTTACGGACCGCCGATGGCTGTTGCACCTTTACCTAATGTACATAAGGTGCTGGATTATGCGCTTACTGAAATTGATGATGACAAGATTTTTCTGGGTATTCCCAATTACGGCTATAACTGGAAGCTGCCGTTTGTACGTGGTGAAAGCAAGGCTGTTACAATCGGGAATGTGAATGCGGTACGGCTGGCGCTTGCTAAAGGAAGTGAAATACTTTATGATGAACAGGCGCAGAGTCCGTATTTTTATTACACAGACCCCGAAGGAGCAGCGCACGTTGTATGGTTCGACGATGTGCGGAGTATGAATGAGAAGTATTGGCTTGTTTCGGAAAAGCAGATACTGGGCTGTGGTTACTGGAACCTGATGCGGCCTTTCAGACAGAATTATCTGCTGCTGAACAACCTGTTCAACATTGAGAAGTTGTACCCCTGAAAAAAAATTCTAAAAAGGGCTTGACAAGCTTCAATCATTGTGATATAATAAAATGCGTTGATTGAAGCGTTGCTAGCTCAGCTGGATAGAGTGACTGGCTACGAACCAGTAGGTCAGGGGTTCGAGTCCCTTGCAGCGCACCAACAATATCCGTTCCTTGCAATAGTGAGGGACGGATTTTTTATTTACATACAAGGAGTGAGTCAGATGGAACGTGAAATACGCAATTCCGCAAAGGCGCTTATCATCAAGGACGGTAAGATGGCTGCAATCAAAATCAGCGACGGAAACGAGGAATGGTACATAATGCCCGGAGGCGGTCAGGAGTCAGAAGAAACCCTGCCTGAAGCGGTTTGCCGTGAAATTGCAGAAGAATTGGGCATTGCCGTAAAATGCAAGGAATTGCTCTTTGTTATAGAAGGCGTTCACGGCGAAGATTTTCACCGTGTTGATTTGATTTTCGCTTGCGAATATATTGGTGAATTGCCGAATGCTGAGCTGCACAGCGACACTAATCAGGTTGGAATTGAGTGGCTGGATATTAATGTGCTCAACACGCTGCCGCTGTACCCGTCAAAATTAAGGCGGCAGATTATGAATTACTATGAGGGCAAGCCGTATAAATGCTATCTCGGAAACGAAGAAGTCGGCGACCCCGAATGTACAGATTAAATGATTGCTCTTGCAAATCACCCTAAAGTATGCTATAATATTTTCAGAGCCATTTGTGGCAAATAATCGGAAAGAGGTACTTACTATGGATATCAAGGCTAAAATCGAAGAAATTGTTGAGAAGGTTAAGAATGACGAAAACTTTGCGGCTGACTTCAAGGCTGACCCTGTAAAGGCAATTGAAAAGGTTATCGGTGTTGACCTTCCTGATGACCAGATTAACAAGGTTGTTGACGGCGTTAAAGCAAAGATTTCCGTTGACGACGTAAAGGACAAGGTTGGCGGTCTTCTCGGCAAGCTCGGTCTTTAATTGAATATGCGAAAGCCACGTCTTATTCGGACGTGGCTTCTTTTTTTCGGCAAATCAAAACAACCTGTATTACAGCAATTATGATATCAATTATATATAAATACGACAGCAATGCAAATATTACTACGGTTTTAGTTTCCATCTTTTTATTTTTACGACAGTTTATGCAGGTGCCCACATTTGTTGTAGCTGACACAAATTGCAATGGAATGCTTGCAATGGCAGGCAGCCAGCTTAAAAGCATAAGAAACGGATTCATCATTCCGCAGAAAAGAAGAAAACAGGCTGCGTGGGCAGGAAGATGCAGAAGCTTTATAATCAGATTCCATATGGAGGCTTCCTTCACCGAAAGCTTGAATGTTGAAATAACCATTCCCGATATCATAGCGCCGGCTGCAATCAAAGAATAAACTGCAACGGCAACAAGCATCATAATAATCCCCTGCTGATTCATAGAAAACTTTTCCAGAATCAAGTTTAAAGTCAGATAAGTTACATACGGCCAGAGAATTATATATATGTATGGTATTCTTTTCATTACATCACCTCTTCTTCTACATTATACCATTACACCCGCTCCGAGTCAAACCGAAAAAAATTCTTTACAACAGCGCTGTTTTGTGCTATAATATTTAGGATTTGGCACATTAATTCACAAAGGAAGTGTTATCTTGTCTTACAATCAGGAAAATATCCGTAACTTCTGTATTATTGCTCACATTGACCACGGCAAGTCTACTCTTGCTGACCGTATTCTTGAGCTTACTTCCACTGTTGCTAAGCGTGACATGGAGGATCAGCTTCTTGACAATATGGACATTGAACGTGAGCGTGGCATTACTATAAAGGCTCGTGCTGTACGTCTTAACTACAAGGCAAAGGACGGCAATGACTACGTTTTCAATCTTATTGACACCCCGGGTCACGTTGACTTCAACTATGAGGTTTCCCGTTCGCTTGTTGCTTGTGAGGGTGCAATTCTTATTGTTGACGCATCTCAGGGTATTGAGGCGCAGACTCTTGCAAACACTTATCTTGCAATCGAAAATGACCTTGAGGTTATGCCTGTTGTAAATAAAATCGACCTGCCTTCCGCTGACCCTGACCGTGTCTGCAACGAAGTGGAAAACATTATCGGTATTCCTGCTATGGACGCACCGAGAATTTCCGCTAAGATGGGCACCAACATTGAGGAAGTGCTTGAAAGGGTTGTTACTGACATTCCTTGTCCTAAGGGTGACAATGACAAGCCGCTGAAGGCACTGATTTTCGACTGTTTCTATGACAGCTACAAGGGCGTTATCATTTACGTCCGTGTACTTGACGGCGAGGTTAAAATTGGTCAGAAAATCAAGCTTATGGCTACGGGCGCTGAGTTTACGGTTGTTGAAACAGGTTATATGGGTGCAACTGACCACGTTAATGCTGGTATGCTTCACTCGGGCGAGGTTGGTTACATTACCGCTTCTATCAAATATATCGGCGACACAAAGGTTGGTGACACGGTTACTGATGCGGAAAATCCTTGCGATGAGGCGCTTCCAGGCTACCGTGAAGTAAACCCGATGGTGTTCAGCGGTATTTATCCTGCTGACGGTGCACGCTACGGCGACCTGCGTGACGCACTTGACAAGCTTCAGCTTAATGACGCTTCCCTTTCCTTTGAGCCTGAAACCTCGGTTGCACTTGGATTTGGTTTCCGCTGCGGCTTCCTTGGGTTGCTCCACATGGAAATTATTCAGGAACGTCTTGAGCGTGAGTTCAATCTTGACCTTATCACAACTGCTCCGTCGGTTATTTTCAAGGTTAACCTTACAAACGGCGAAACGGTTTATATTGACAATCCGACAAACTATCCTGACACGGCAGTTATTGCTTCTGCGGAGGAGCCTATGGTTAAGGCTTCTATCCTTTCGCCGAGTGATTACGTTGGCAACATTATGGAGCTTTGTCAGGGCAGACGCGGTATTTTCAAGGATATGAAGTACCTTGACGAAACCCGTGTTGAGCTTCACTATGAGCTTCCGCTGAATGAAATTGTTTACGATTTCTTTGATGCACTGAAATCCCGTACAAAGGGTTACGCTTCATTTGACTATGAGATGCTGGGATATATGCCGTCCAAGCTTGTGAAGCTTGACATTATGCTTAACGGCGACATTGTGGACGCACTTTCCTTTATTGTTCACGCTGACAATGCTTATGCACGTGCGAGAAGAATTGCCGAAAAGCTGAAGGACAACATTCCTCGTCAGCTTTTCGAGGTGCCCATTCAGGCGGCGATCGGCTCCAAAATCATTGCCCGCGAGACGGTCAAGGCAATGCGCAAGGACGTGCTTGCCAAGTGCTACGGCGGTGATATTACCCGTAAGAAGAAGCTGCTGGAAAAGCAGAAGGAAGGCAAGAAGAGAATGCGTA
>CALATN010000056.1 GCA_937891895.1 uncultured Clostridia bacterium | reverse complement strand
TATGTCTTGTATGCAACAAGCTCTTCTGTGTCAACAGGAACAGTACCTGTGTATTTAGCCTTTACAGTAAATGTAAATTCGCCCGCTTCTGTAGGAACACCGTAAATTTCACCGTTAGGATATATTTTTAATCCATCAGGAAGATTGCCGCTATAATATGAGAACAGCATGGAACTGTCCCCATAAATATTGTTTGTACTGAGAATACAAGAATAAGGAACATATTTAGTTCCATCGAGAACATCATCGGTAGTAATTGTTGGTATACCTGCAATACCAACAAGATCAATAATTTTAGAATCTCCGTTATCAGCGGAAATTGTGAGTGTACCTGAAACGATTCCGAAGCCATCTTCGTCAACGGGGATAAGACGAATTTTGGCTATATTGTCAATTCTGTTGTTGCTAGTTGTTGTAAATGGAGCAAGCTTCTTTACACTGGAATCAATGATAGTCCAGTATGGATCAAGCTTGACAGCTGTTGCATCATCACTGAGTTTAACATTAAGACCTGTAAGCTCTGTATCACCGATATTTGCGATAAGAATATCATGGTAATAGCCAAATTGGTCGTTAAACATGACCTCGCGTTTTGGATTACCATTACTACTTACATGTGTAGGGTTATTTGTTGCGTTTACAAAGAGCTTAGCGCCATGCTGCTGAGTCAGGAATGTAACCCAATAGTTGCCTGTCTTGTTTTTACTTTCGGAGGTAACAACATACTTGACAGATTTACCGGATTCAAAAGGAACCGCTGACTGGCGTGATGTCTGTTCAGTTTGGTCTATACGAACAGTTGAACCATATGCAGCAGTGAAATCGGGATAAATTTCATTGCCGGTAAATGCTGTATTGTCGCTGTTTAGAAGAAACATTGTTATAAAGTCATTATTTACATAGCTGTCATCATCTGAATCTACAAAGTATCCATTAAGATATTCGTTTGTTTCATACATTTTGTATGGTGAAGTATATACTCTGTTGAGGTAGAAATATGTGTAGTCAGAAGGTGGATAATCAGTCGGCAAATCCGGGGTAATTGGGGTATCATCTTTTGGAAATTCATCAATTATGTAGTAAGTATCAAGCGTCTTGTTAAATACATTTCCTTTTTTGTCAATTACAGTTATTTCAATTGTTTTTGCTGTAACTTCTGTACCATCCTGCAAATAATATGTTTTACTGTCAAACATAGAAAAATCAACTGTAGAATACGTGCTTGAAAATTTTGAGAACATTTTTGATGCAACATTTGATGATTTTGCATTTACAGCTTCAGTTCTTGAAGCATATTTGCCGTAATATGCATATGAAACCATAGTATTATCTACTGTACCATTGCATGTATACATACCTTTGATTTTACAGGATAAATCATTAAAGTTACTTGCTTCATAAACTTTTTTGTAACCATAAAAAGTATCATCGGAATTGTATAAGGATACATTTTCATAGTCCAGATAACTGCTGATTGTCGGCGTAAGAGTAATGGAATTTGTCTGTAATGAATAAAATACAGGAATAGGTATTTTGGTTCCATTTTCGTCAATAACAAATGTGAAGTGAGCTTGAGGAATAGGTGTATTTGTAAGTTCTAATTTTTCAGAAGTATTTCCAAGCAAGATATCAGTAATATCAGTTGCATCGGAAGTTTGTCCTATTGAAAATAAGCCATTATATACAGTGACATTGTCTGTAGAATATCCGCTTGGCAGAGTAGCACCGACAAATAAAGAACTGTCTTCAGTCAGAACTTTATCTATGGTGTTAGTAATATGATAATTTCCTATGCTATAATCATTTGTTTGTACAGCAGTTCCGTTATCATAGACTGTAAAGTCAAGATTTTCAATGAATTTCTGAGCGTAATTCTTGAAATAAAGATGTACTGTATATTTTGTTTGGCTTGCTAACTGGTCATCAACATTTGAACCTATAATGATATATAGAGTGGATAATGCGGTTAATCCGTATGTTGAATGTTGAGTAGAAGAAACAGTTAAATCATCAATAATGTTGTTTTCGGGAATAAAATAATTAATATTGTCTAAAGATAAAAGATAGTTTGATGTATTACTTGTAAGACCAGAATCATTATAAATAGCAGTAAGGATATTATTGATATCAACACTGTAATTATAGATAATTAAGCCGTTCTCATCAGCTTGTGGTATAGATGTTGAATTGTCAAAATACAAAGAAATACTGTCAGTCTTTTGTGGCAGCAGACTCATTACTGCAGGAACATTGTACACGTCAGTGTAGTCAACCTCATTTGTTACCTGTGAATTTTCACTGCTGACGTAATCATCAGGCAACTCCTCCATCCATGCTGTCATCTGCATTGCTGAGAGCGAAACGCTCATTGCAAGTAAAAATGATAGCAACTTTTTTCCGATTTTCATTGAATCAGCTCCTTAATCTAAATATACATCCGACTTATGCCAATCAGGTTACTGCTGTTTTGTATATGCCATTTCCTTCAGCTCTTCAAGGCTGTATATAGGCGATATCTTGATATTTCCCGATGGAAAATCATATATGAGCATATCATTGATAACATCACACAAATAAGGAATTTGAGCAATAGGTTCACATTCCTTATTCATAAGTATGCCATATGATTTACCTTGTGTGGAAATATATTGGGCAATAATGTATTTTTCTGTTTCAGTAATATATGTGAGATAATCTTCATTGTTAAGCTCAGCAATTTTCTCTCCTGTGTTTTTATCATACGCAGCAGGAATTCCGTGGAGGGGAGATTTAATAATAAGCTTTTCAGTATCAAATTCTTCGTCAAGGCTGGTATCAGGCGGAGCAATTTCACTTTCTGAAATAATATCTCCGTTTACAGCTGAGTAGCATACAACCTTGCCGCTGTAATATGTAACCTCAAGATAATCACCATCGTGCCTGTACTGCTGGTCATAGATTTTGTCAGACTCAGGAATTTCGACAGATGCTCTTATAGTTCCGTCACCATTCAGAATTGTAAAATTGTCAATGCTGAACAGCATAACACTTGAATGGTCAGTAGAAAGTCTTGCTTCATTATGACCGATCTGCGGGTCATAGCTCATAATGCAAGCGTCACCGTAATTTTTCAGCTTAAGAATTTCTATTGCAGATGAATTTCTGTTTGCCATAGCAATATATTCATCTGTGGCAATTACGAAATCGGGGGAGACATCACGTTGTTCGCTCTGGAGAATGCCCGCACCTCGATAGAATACGGAATAACCGTCATCAGCAGCGGAAACTGCATAATTATCTGAAATGTCAAATGCAGTAATGTTTTTGTTTTCCGTGTATGCAATCTCAGTCTGTTCAAAGGTTTCCGTATCAATCATAACAGCAGTATCATTCTGCGAAATGTAAAGCTTATCATTATAAAGCTTTATTCCGAATACGGAATTTCCGCTCATTTCACCAAGATACACACCGCCTGCGTAATCGACCATTGCAAAAACCGAACCGTTGCTGCCTGCGGCGGAAAAGGCAAAAATATTGTCCTTGAATACACCATTGAATAACGAGTAATCCGAGCTTTCATAAATTATAAGGTCATTGTACATATTGTAAATGTCCATAATTCCAAGATAGCCGCCGTTAAGACTTACCGCACACATTGAGCCGTCATTGTTAAGCTCAAAAACATCTCTTTCAGAATTTGCAAACTTATCATTTTCAGGAATGTTAAAGTGTTTGCCGTCAAGCTGTCGCGTGGAGATTATTTTTCCTGTTTCTGTATCGTAAAAATTTATTATGTCTTCATTTCTGTAAACAGCAGCTGCCATAGTCTTATCGCCTGATACAGCAATAGCAGTAGCAGGTTCAGCTTGCCACAGAACTGCATCAGAAGAAATATCGTAAGCCGTCAGCCCTTCAGCGCCTGCATACAGAATAATATCCTCACTGATAAATTCTACCTCGCAAAGTGCAGATTCAAGAGTGGGGAGAGCTTTGATAAGTTCTCCGCTTTCAATGTTATATACCGCAATTTCATAAGCGTAGCAAGCTATGATTTTGCTTTCGTCAGGTGACTTTATAATTTTAAAAGGTGCAGATGACAATTCAATTGTACTGTAAGGCTTGAAGCTGTCAGACAAATCATATACTCCAAGCGCATTTGTGAGTGCAAGCTGAGCGTCAGCAGTATATGGAATATCGAACAAAGCAGGCTTGTCCACCAGTGCTTCAAGGGCGTAATCCAAAGCCTTGCCGACATCGCCGCGGGAAAGTGCCTCAGATGAATCCGCCGCTAATACATAAGCGGCCTGAAGCCGTTCCATCTGTTTCATACCCGTGAAAACAGTTGCTCCACCTGCAGCAAGCAGAACGAGCATTACAGAACCAGCAGCAATGATCTGTTTTTTCTGACGTTTTACACGTATATCATTTTTCCATAAATCTTGAAATGCTTTAAGCATTTCATCAGCAGAAGAAAATCTCAGGTCAGGGTTTGGATTCATTGCCTTTGTGATTATATCAACAATTGGCTGGCTGAATTCCTTTGCCGACAACGGCTCAACGCCTGTTGCATCTTTATATGGTCTTTTTCCGCTTAATAAGTGATAAAGCGTTGCACCAAGGCTATAAATATCAGAGCGTGCATCCGGAACAATTACCCTCTTGACAGATGAAGACCATCCCTTGCTGTTACTTGCTGCGGTTTCGCTCAATTCGGTTTCTTCACCCTGAAGTATCGTTCTGTCATCATCCTGAACCTCTGTTATGTCATCCTTGATAACCTGACCGCCGAATGAGTAGTCAAGACCATAATGTTCAGGAGAAGAATAACCGTCACTCTTTCCGATAACGTTCTCTATTCCGATAGCAAGCGAGATATTGAAGTCAATAAGGCATACATCCCCATTAGGACGAAGCATGATATTACCAGGCTTGATATCACTGTGTATATAGCCGCGCGGCGGGTCACCATGAATAGGACTATGAAGATAAGACAATGCTTCAAGAAGCTGTTTAGCCCATTTTATAGTGACTGCCTGAGGAAATTTCTTTTCTCTTTTCAGAACCTTGTCAAGGCTTTCGCCATCAACAAAATCCATAACCGTATAGGATATATCATCTTCAATAAAATAATCATATACCTGCGGAATATAAGTGTGACTAAGCTCTTTAAGAACATCAACCTCACGACGGAGCAATACTGCACGTGTATTGATGTTTCGTTTATCAGCTTTCAGGACAACTCGTTTATCCAGACGCATATGGTTGGCAAGATAAACGGTTCCGCCGCCGCCTGATCCGAGTTCTCCGATTATTTCATAGGTTGAAGCAATAATTTCGGACATCTTACCCCTCCGTTATTTGTCTTTAGGACCATATTCCGTTTCAAGCTGTTTTTTCAGTCTTGAAGACCTGATTACAAATATTACAGCAAAGATAACAGATATTATCAGCACAGAAATGAGTATTATTATTCCAAGCTGTAATAATTCTTCCCCATATAATTTCATCTTTTATTCTCCTAATTATAATTGAATGAATATCAGAAGCACTTGATAATATAAGCAGTAATATTATCGCGTTCACCCTTGTTCTTAAGCAGTTCAATTTCCTTCTGAATGAACTTGCTTATATTTGTATGCTTGTGTAACCCACGGCATTTTTTTATCATACGCATATTATCCATCTGTTTGTAGAAGCCGTCTGAACAAATAAGGATGCTTTCGTTCTTTTGAATAGTACCATAATATGTGTTGATATACATTTTGGCATTGAAGCCGACGCATTGGCGAAGATTTCCTCTTTTATTTCCGACAGCGGGGTATACGTCATCTTCCGTTATCTGCGAAACCGTGTCTGAAATATGATAAATCCGACTGTCACCAACATTGGCAGCCATAAAATTTTCTTCATTTATAAGTATAGCTGACATAGTGCTGCCGGTTTCGATGGAATTGACTTGGCAATGATGGCAAATCTGCTCATTCAGAAGGTATATGTAATTCAGAAACGATTTTGTTACCTGTTCAAATGTAGCCTCTGAATCAAGTTCAGCTGCCCATTCAGCAATATGTGAAGCTATAGCTTCTGATGCAACTTCACCGTTTTTCAGACCGCCTATACCGTCACAAACCATACCGACATAAATCGGTATGGTTGTGCTGCATTTGCCTGCATAAAATGTGTCTTCATTATTTGGACGATAATTCCCGATGTCACTGAAGGCACCGTATATATATTTCATATTGAATCACCTTATATTACTCTGAACTCATATACATACAGACTATCTCCGAAGATCAGGACAGAACCGTCAGACAGGGGATAGGTTTCATTTGGTCTGAGTGTCTGACCATTCATAATAGTTTTGTTTGCAGAGCCCAGATCAGTAATAAAATACTCGGATTGATTGCCGGTGATTTTTGCGTGTCTGCGGCTTATCTTTTTGAAACCTGAATCGAACTTGTATCCGATGAAATCTGCACCGTCAGACTGACGGCCGATATACATCTCTCCATTTCCGTCAAAAACGATATCAATTCTCTGAGGTGCATTCAGCGGACCATTTTTCTCCTTGAGTACAAAATATGGACCGTCACCTGCAAACTCGGTTTCATTGCCGAATTCGAATACTGTTTCATCGCTTTCGATAACAGCTTCAGCCTGTGGCTGCTGTGCAGGAACAGCTGACCTGTCCTTTTTAAGGAATGAAAGCAGTGATTCCTTTGGCTTAGCTTCGTTCTGAGCAGGCTTCTTTTCCTTTTGCTTTTTAGCAGAAGGCTTTTTAGGCTTGCTGCCGCCGAAAAGCTTTTCCATAGCGTCATCTCTTTCGGAGGAAGGAGCATTTTCAGGTTTTGTTTCTTTAATTTCTGGTTCCTGTTTTACGGAAGGGACAGGTATTTTCGGGAACTTTACTTCAGTTTTTTCCGGCTTTTTAGTCTGAGGCTCCTGAGCAACAGCCTCAACAGGCTGTACAGGATGAACCGTATTCTTAACAGGAGCATTCTTATCCGCTGCCTTGTTGCCGTAACGGCTTATCATATCAAGAAGCGAAGCAATGGAAACATTGTTGTCTACAATCATTCTGAGAAGAACATTGTTCAGATCAGTTGAATCAGTAATTCTTACATTTTTGATAACCTCTGAAAAGAAAGCTGTAATTTCCTTGTCATCACAGCGGTTGTCAAGGTCGAATGAATATATGTATCTTACTCTGTAATCGTATGAGCTGATAAAAACATATTTTGTATTCATAACAAAATAATTTCCGTCCAGCATCCAGTCACAGCATTCAGTCAATGGTGTAATAAGATTTTTGAGCAGCTGCATAAATTCGTTGGAGGTCATTTTCATATTGATATTTTCTATAGCAGTGAAATTTGCCAGATCATACTTGAAAATAGTTTCACCGTTTATAGTTACCTCATTTACAGGTGCAGCAAAATACGGACAATCAGAACGGAAAATTTTCAATGCAAGAGTGTCATAATTTCCTTCAGGATTTTTAGTGACATTCAGAGTATTGTTAGCAATGCTGTTAATCAGTTCATAATTTGTTATATTCATAAAATCAGTTCCTTTCAGATATTTTTCAGCGAACAATAAAGCTTATTCATAGTAGTCAAGGGTGATAATTCCGTAAGAAATACCATCATGTACTATTGCCTGTTTATTTTCAAAGGGCTCTGCAGAAGTATATTCAGCAGGAATAATCATTTCATTTGCAATGTTTATATAGCCCCATTTGCCATTTTGCTGTACAGCAGCAAGTCCGTGTGAAAATGATTTTGCCGATTCGTAAGTGCAAGGTATTACAATTTCGCCTGAAGCATTTGCAAAGCCCCATTTGCCGTCCTTTTTAACAGCGGCAGGCGCACCTGATTCAATGAATGGATATGCACCTTCGAAGGAAGCGGTATTGACAGATTCACCTTTAGAGTTTATCATTTTATATGAACTGTCTTGAGAAACAAAAGCGATATCACCGCAGAATGCGCTGTATTTATTATTGAGTGCAATATCATCAAACTCTGCATCAATAGCTTTTTTACCGTTGTCATCCGTAAATACCCATTTGCTGCCAGTGCGTGCTGCACGCATATTTCCCGATGAGGCGCCGATAAAATCAAATGCATCTCCGATAATATTCATTTCATAATCGGCAATCATATATTTTTCTCCTGATGTGACAATTACTCTTATGCCGTCATACAGGAATACACCATCAACTTTATTGTCATGGCAGACAGAAAATTTCTTCATACTGCTGTTTATAAGACATACTTCATCTTCAAGCTTAACCGCAGCATATCCATTGCAGAATGAAGTTGCATCATCGTATATAAACGAATCAGGAATTCTTCCGTTGAAGGATGTGTAAGCCCATTTATTGTCCATACATATCGCCGTAGCTCCGTCATACATAGGAGCAATATCTTCAAAGTCACAGTTCTTATATGAGTATTCATAAATAACAGATGTCTGCATGTCAGCAATTCTTTCTGATTGAGGATACAACTGCAAGCCTGTTTTTACCGTAGAAAGCATTTCATCATAAGCCTTTTTATCCTTATAGTATTCAATAAGACTTAATATTTCGTCCTCTGAAGCGGAGAGATTGTTTATGCGGCTTGAAATAAGTGAAATCCAGCTGTCATAGTTACCATCAGCGTAATAATATTCAAGAAGGAGCACTTCAATGTTGCCGTTTTCAGAAGTATTTATTTCCAAAGCCTCTTCCAGTCTTGCAGCGGCACGGAAATAAATTTCATCCTCTGCAAACACCTGTGCCTGAGAAACAAGCTCCTGTTGAAGCAAAAGCTGCTTTTCAGCTTCTTCGGCTTCTGAACCCTGAGTTCCCCAGACCAGAATTATAAGAATTAAAAATGGCAAAACAAGCATAAGCTTATATTTCTGCATTTCAAGACACTCCTTTATATAACTGCAATTGCTGCCACAGTTCCAAGGAAAAGAAACGGAGCAAACGGCATACAATCAGTCATTTTCATTTTTTTTGTAATCATTGCAGCTATTGCAAAAACAAGACTCAGACCCAAACCATAAATCAATGCACCGAATATTGCATCACCTGTAAGAATAAGTCCCATAACAAGAGTAAGCTTTACATCTCCGCCGCCAAGCTTGTTTTTCATAAAAACATAACCAACACCGAAAACCAGCAGTGAGAATATGAAGCCTGCCAACGAGCTGATAAGTGAAGCTATACCATTGCTTCTGTCAACTATAATATATGCAATTATGTATATCAGCCATATACCCGCAAGGATAAGTATGAGCTTATTCGGAATTATGTTTTTCTTAATGTCCGTTACAGCTGCCGCTGCGAGAAAGATGCAAAATACATAAAAGAGGAATATGCGTCCGAAAGCTGTTGCGTCACAGAAGTAAAGACATACGCAGGAAAGAACAGCAGCAATAGCTGAAAGCATAGCCGTTTTTTTGTCAGAAAACAGTATCTTTTTCGGAAATTTGAATTCGTTTTTAAAGTACGTATTAAGTGATGTGCACAGCGCTGCATAAAAAAGAACAGCAGCAATGATAAAAACAATGATTTTTATGACCATATATCAGAAAATCCTTTCTTCTCCGTACCGTTATACTTTCCCTTGGCAGTTGCATCACCGTTTACCCATCCATAGCCTACAGCTCTCTGAACAATAAGAAGGGAATTGTCATACAGCGGACCGCTTTCAATATTCAGGAAGCCTGACAGATTGAAAGGGAATTTTATTCTGTACACCACGACAAGGTCAATTACTCGTGTATCATCACTTCCAAGAAATGATGAAGCAGAGAAGTCCATACCGTCTATGCCTTTCAGATATTCATCATTGCTCAATGTTCCGTTGTATGAGGTAGACACCACACCGCAGCCTTCAAGTATATCAGCATCGATGTACTTATCCATCATCATTTTTCCAAGCAATGCTCCTATAAGCGAGTGACCGAGATTTTTGGCTTCAAGGAGAGCCTGAGATTTCAAAAGCTCTACCAGCTCCATAGGGTTTGCAGCATATTGTTTTACAATACTCCATACGTCTGATACGCTTCCCTTGGCAGTTTCAATCTTGCCTTTGGTTTCACTTGCACCTGCAACAAATGTTTTTATGCCATCAATCGTCAGATTTCCTGTGTTCACTTGTTCAAGAGTGGTCTTACCTGAGTTCAGTGCTGACACAACATCATTATAAGCTGTGCTGACCTTGTCTATATCGCTTCTGAGCTTTTCAGTGTCATTGGCAAGCTTGCCGTTTGTAGAGTTACTCCACTCAATCATACCTACATAATCAAGATAGTAGGTGTAATTTCCAAGCTCGTTGACTGTCTGATTAAGCGAATATTGAACAAGACTTTGTACAATGAAAATATTTATCAGATACACAAAAAGCATCATAACTACCATAAGCAGCGGAATAACAACAGCAGCCTCAATAAATATAGCACCCTTTTCATTTTTAATAAGGCTCATTTCATCACCCCTTAGTATTCGCGCATTACCGTATAATCGTAGGTTTTGTTTTCATTATCTTTTGCAAGCTGACTTGCATTTTCATATCCTGCTGCATCAGTATTCATTACACCGCCAATAAAAATGAAATTGTTCTTGACAGTACAGGTTGCAGAAACAGCTGTATTTGCCTTAGTAAGCGAGTAAGTGATTGAAACCGTTGATTTTCCGTCATCATTTGTTATAGCACCGCTTTTTATATAGTTCATATTGGTGTCAATCAGGTCGGCCGTTCGTTTAATCATATCATCCCGCGAGACGAACAGCATTTGCAGAATTATGAGATACTGGCTGTAGCTGATTTCGATATTACCAGCACTTGCCTTGCGTTTTTGTGTTAAATCTACATTAAAGTTAGTTTTTATAGCTTCAGAGGCATCCTTACCAGCTTGTGTTGTTTCAAGTTTGGTAATCAGAGATAAATCTCCAAGCGAGTTTTTGTAGAACTGGACCTTGTGTCCGCCGTAAAGCAAGTCAAGGTCACACCAAGTTTCAAAACCAGCAATAGCAAGTCTTAAACCCTGAGTTACAACTATTGCAGCTAATGGACACCATGACAATGCCGTCTGAATACTATTGATAATAGCATTGATTTCATCTATTGTGTATGTACTGATATAGTTAGGAACAAAACGAATCATAGAAAGACTGTTTCTAACAGCATTGAAATTTTTCTTCGGATCAGCATTGCCATTGAAAATGTATTCCATTTCTCCGTACAGCATAAAGTTCGTGTCGGAAGCCTCGTATTTGTCAGTGCCTGTGCTTTTAGCAAGAGCAATACCCTGATAGGAAAAAGGCTGTATGGTCTTGACCATATTATCCGAGTCACATTCCTTGTCACTTGTCTGACTGGTGAACATTCCGTAATCATACATCATCAGCATAAGCTTGTTTATGTATTCAGTTCCTGCACTAACAGAACCAAATCCATCAGGATTGTCTTCAAGTATAGTTTTTAGCTCGGTTTTTTCAGCATTCGGATCACCCGAAGTAACCGCACCTTTCGGCATAATTTTGTTTTCAAGAGAGCTGCGCATCTTGGTATTGTCAAACTTGGTATCCTTAATTGCTTTCCACAGATTATCTGTGATGTTATTGAAATCGTCTTTCTTTTTTTCTTCTTCTTCGGTTGGATTTGTATTCCAATCCTTCAAAGTATTGTATAATTCTTTGTAAGTAATATTTCCGGAAATTATGTTATTGTTTTGGTCAAATTTGGTGTAATAATCCGATAACTTCGAGTTTGTAAGGGGAAATGAAACTACGAAAGCATAATCTGTAGAATATATTCCTTTTTCATCAGTAACTGTAACAGCATTATCAGTTTCAGTAATCCACTTTGAAATATTTTCCAATGTTGTTTCCATATCAGATGTTGTATCTTGAACATCGTTAACAGCATCGGTTATTTTTTCTTGTCTGTCTTCAAGATAATCGTCAAATTGTGCAACTCCAATGTTATCATCAAATACATCTTCAAAATCATCAATTAGTTTTTGTTCAATGATTTTTGATTCTTCGACAAAAACATTGTCGATAACGGAATAATCTGCATTGGCTATAACCCACATTTTTCGTTGGTCGCCTGTTCCGTTTGCATTACTGTCAAGAATTGGTGCATAATCTTTTTTCAAACCATCACGGAAATCTATTAAGCTTTTTCTTTGTGGATCATTACTTGGCAAAGCATTGATTTCACTGTCAAGTTCCTGAACCAATGCATTTATGTTGTTTTTTATTTGGTTCAGTTGTATTTTCATTTTTGAGGCGTATGTTTCTAACTGTGTTCTTGCATTCACTAACTCATAGTAGCTGAATGTCATAGGAGCATAAGATTTGTTTTCTGTAAAATATGATCTGTATTCCTCAGTTTTTTCACTGTTTGCAATTTCACCCGTAGTAATTGCTGCATCAATCAATGCAGCATCATACAATTCCAATTCATAAGCCTCTTTAAATGAGCATATTAAAATATGAAAATTGGTAAGCAAATAAGGAGACATATTTTGAGGAGAGAGCAAAGCATTAAGCTGACTTTCGTATCCTGAGGCTGTTCCTGCATTATCTATCGGCGTAAAAAGATTTTTATATGCTGCATATGTATTGGTGATAAGAAATATCGAATCCCTATAAGTGTTAATGCTGTTCACAGAATAATTTTTTATTGACTTATAATAATTTTCAAGCACATATTCATAATTTGCCATTGCATTATACATATTGGTAATCTGAGTATTTAAATTAGTGATTTCGTCATCAATAGCCTGCTTTTGCTGTATTCTCTTAAAATTCTTGTTTGATTCCGCAACTTTGTTTTCAGTGTCATTACCGGGCTGAATAAGTCCTGCAATTCCCGAAGAAATCAAATCCGTCGGACCGATAAACTTTATGTATTCGGATATCTGCATCTGCAAAGCATCATAATCGGTATAACCGTTTGCAGTGTTAACAAGAGGCTTTCCTACTGTTGTTGATACAGCTGAAAAAGCATTTCCCGTCAGCGGAAGTGCGTCTGAATAATCGCTGCTTCCGAAAATAACACGCTTCAGCGCATCCTGCAAGCCTAATGCGTTTGAGTTATTAAGCTGTGTGCCTCCGACAGAATCGGTAGCATAAGTAGCCTTCATATATGCTTCCAGCTGATTAAGTGCTTCTGTTCCGTCTTTTGATTGTGTAACAGCAAACAAGCCGTAAAGCTCGTTCAGCATTTCGTCATACATACTCAGATATGAGTTCGCATAAGTTTCTGCTGTCGATGCAGCCTGTGCACGTACTGCCATTGCTCGTGCAAAGTCAATAAGCAGTCCAGACAATACCATTACAGGTATAAGTATGAACAACGTAAATATCGAAAGTGCACCCCTGTTATTTCTCATAAACTGAAGCATCTGTATTGCCCCCTAATCCTTTTTTATTTCTCATCTGTTCCAAACCAACCCTTTATAGTATCAAAAAGAGAACTGATTGAATGATTTTCCATAAAGGATTTAATTTTCTGATCCATTTCTGTTTCCACAAGCAGATAATCAACAAACTGGAGATTTCTTATCGTTTCCGTAGGGTCGGAAATTACACCGCTGACCTTGACCGTGAAGGTCGGCTTGTTCATTGATTCACCGCCGATAAAGGAAAAGTTCAGAAATTGCTTTATAGTATATGTAACCGTCAGATCCATCTGAGTATAAACAACATAGTTTTTACCCTCGATGCTTACATCGATGTTTTCAATATTGCCAAGCAGGGGAGTTCCGTTATAGTAATTGAATATATTGTTCACACTCAGACCTGATTTGCCATTTTTCAGCTTTTCGAGCCTGCTGTTCGGTGTTTCAAAAAGATTAGCGTAAACATTGTATTGTTCGGATGAAGGCAACGTCATATCCTTTCCCATAGAGTAGTTTTTGATATCATAATTTCCCGAACAGATATATTTGACGTAAACCATAGTCTGTTCCGCCGCCGAAACAATCTGTGCCCTCTGTGCGCAAAGCAGAATTATATACAAAAGAAATACAAGAATAATAATCAGCATGGGGTAAATAATAGCTGCCTCCAGCATAAGCTGCCCCTTTTCATCCTTTTTGAAATTCACTTTTATACAGTCCTTTCGTTTGTACATAAGTCAGATTTGCGAAAAAATATGCTGCGGCTGCGCCGTAACAACTGCAATAACGTGCAGCCGCAGCAAATTATCGTTTATTAAACAGAGTTATTTATTACGGATCTTCAAAAATTTCATTGATTTTTGCAATAACCTGCTCAACCCAACCAGCAATTGCATCCTTGAAGATGAGTGCGAAAATAGCAGCAATTGCAATAAGGATGATAGCTACTACGAAGCCCTCAACGCCTCTTTCGTCGCTGTTGAAGGATTCGATTTCGGACTTAATCTTAGCCTTTGCATTTTCAATAGCTGTAGTAGCCTTTACGTATGCAAGTGTTGCAAGCTTGTTTAAACCTGTCATAAAAATCCCCTCCATTATAAATTGTTTAAGATTAACCCAATGCTCCGCCCATATTTGCCATAATCGGCACAATGACCATAACCATAATTCCTATAAAAATCATAATCGTAGGAATAAGAAGGTTGCCTTGTGCCTTTTCGCCGAGTCGCTTGGAGTTATGCTTCTTTTCCATCCAGCTTTCGCTTGACATCTGAATGAAAAGTGCCCCTATCTCCTCATTACCCTTTGAAAGATTCTGCATAATGGACGTTGCAAGCTTTGATGTATATTTACTGTTGCAGTTGTTCATAAATTGTGTGTAGGCGCTTACGGGGCTTACATTACTGTTCTGAAGCTCCACAACCACCTGCATTTCTTCATACAGCACATCATCTGATGAATATGCTGTAATTTCCCAAGCCTTTGAAACCTCCATACCTGAATTTATCAGCATGGCAAGCTTGGAAACAACATTAGGAAATTCCGCCTCAATTCGTTCCTCACGGTATTGTGATTCCTGTCTGAGGTTACTTAATGGAATATAACAAAGCACAAATGTAAGCAAAAGAATGACTGCTCCTATTGTCATAGCGTCACTGTTGCCCATAGCAGTGAGAATAGAAACCATTGCCGTGTCAATAATCAGACCGATTAACGCATATGACACAGTTGAAGCAACAAGGTGTCTTGCTCTTGTATAAGCGTTTTCCCTTCCGTCAACACGGGTAAAGTTCTGTACCAGCTTACGGAAGTGACGGTTATTCGAGTCAAAGCTAAGCTTTCTCAGAGCCGAATATCCGCAGGCAGGCATAATATCAATTATGTCAGGGCTGCTGTTTTCAGCTTTGTCAAGACTTTTCTGAGCTTCCTTGAGCTTCTTTGCGTATTTTTTTCTGATTTTGTCAGCTTCACGGCTTTTTTCATCACCGCCGTCCTTAATGAGCTTTACAATCTTCTTGTGTTCTTCCTTTGTGATGCTTTTTACCTTGGCAAGTGCATTTTTTCGACGTGCAATTGTCAGGTCAACGATGTCCTCCTTAGTAACGCTGATTGATAAAAATATCCATACAACAAGCAGTGCAGTGGCAATCAGCGCCATTACGATAGCCATAAAAAATCCCCCTTGTTACACGTCGATATCAGTCATTTTCTGACCAATCAGATAAGCCGAGATGAAAATTGCTATACAGATTGAAATAACAATTGCTCCTGCAAATTTCGTATCCTCAGCATAAAGCCAGTCAAGAAAGCCGCCTCCGCCTGCTCCGAGAATGAGTATCAGCAGTACAGGCATAAAAAGCATAATTTTATTTTCGTTTTTAGGCGCAGTAAGTACAGTTTCTATTTCTTCTTCAATTTCAATCTTGTCAGAAATAATCTGCTGTGTCTGCTTGATGATATCAGAGAATTTATCGCTTCGTCCTTCAATAATTTCGTAAATCTCCCCAAAGCTTTTGATATCATCCACACCGCTTCGTTCACCGAAATCCTTGAAAAGAACTCTTAACGGGATACCATTGCGGTTTCTGTTGATTATATCACGCATCTCACGGATTATATCAGCCTTTTCGTTGTATGTCATCTGCAAGTCGTGATATGCGGATTCAAGTGCCTTTAATTCATTGTTACCTGCTCTTGCCGCAACGCTCATTGCTTCGAGCATATCACAGAATTGTGTTCTCAGACGTTTTTTTCTTTTTTTGACCTGTGATTTTGCAAATTCCTTTTCAAATGAAGGTGCAATAATCAGTGCAATTATCAATGAAAGGATAGGTTCTTTATAAAATATGTTCAGAACAACAGTACCCGCTGCCGCAAAAACAATGTACATAAATAAGTGTTCTGCCTTGGTCATTGCACATTTTTTGTAATTGACAGGCTCAACATTGGCTAAATCCTTCATTTTTTACCCCTCCCGTTTAATCAAGATAATCATAAATACCTGCATTTATGAATTTTTCACTGTGTATCATTGGATTTGAAGTACGCTTCAATCCTCCGACAACCTTCTTTACAGTGCTTTCAGGGGATTCTTCAAATTTGAATAAAGGATTAAGTATGATATTTCCCTTGTCATCAATTTTGTCGACCTCTGAAATTTCTATTGTTTTTCTTGAGAAGTCACGGAGTCGGGACAGATGTACTATTATATCTACCGCAGAAGAAATCTGCTGACGTATTGCCTCCAAAGGAAGACCGGGGGAACCGCTTAATACCATTGTTTCAAGACGGCTGATCATATCGTGAGATGAGTTGGCGTGACCTGTGGAAAGTGAGCCGTCATGACCTGTGTTCATTGCCTGAAGCATGTCCAGTGCTTCACCGCCTCTTACTTCTCCGACAACGATGCGTTCAGGTCTCATTCTCAGTGATGATTTAATCAGATCTCTGATTGTGATTGCGCCCTTGCCGGCGGAGTTGGCATTTTTTGTTTCAAGTCTTACAAGGTTCGGGATGTTTTTGATCTGAAGCTCAGCACTGTCCTCGATTGTTATTACACGTTCATGCTGCGGAATAAAATTGGATAAAGCATTGAGAAAGGTGGTTTTACCGCTGCCTGTACCGCCGCAAACAAAAATATTGTATTTTGCACGAACAAGCTTTTCAAGAAAATCAGCTGCTTCTACAGTAAGTGAGCCATAATCAAGGAGCTTCTGAATAGTCATTGCTTCCTGCGGAAAACGTCGTATGGTTACTATAGGACCATTAAGGGCAACAGGCGGCAGTACAACGTTTACACGGGAGCCATCCTCAAGCCTTGTGTCAACGATAGGGTTACTTTCGTCAACACTTCTGCCAGCCATACGAACGAACTTGATAATAATATCGGTAAGCACCTCAGTGCTTTCAAATCGCTCAGGAATTTTCTTCAGCTGACCGTTCTGTTCAACGAAAATGTTGTCATAGCCGTTTATCATAACTTCCGTTATTGTTTTATCCTCAATAATTGTTCCAAGAACGTCAAGACCTCTTATTGATTCAAAAACACTGTTTCTGATACTGCTTTTATCGCGGAAGGTGATAGAACCCGCTTCACTGAAATCGCCGCCCTCAGTGTTAGTAAGCTCAGCAAGCTTTTGCTCCATAAGATTTTCGATAGCTTCATATAGCTCATCGTCCGTCATAATGGTAAGATTAGGCAGATCCTGTATCTTTTTCTTTATTTCAACGGTCATCAGTTTGAATAATTCACCGCTTATCACAATCTGCGCCCCCTTATGAAATTATCATATCAATATCAATAAGTGAATACTTGCTTATATAGGAAACAACTTCCTCGGGATCAGCCTTCTTCTCGGTAATTCGTCCTGCAATCTCATAGTTTGCAATGCTATGATCGGAATTGTTTGACGAGAAGTTGATTACTGAACAGATTTTGTCTGAATATTCCCTTACAACAATCTGATGTCCTGTGAATGCGGAAAGCTTTTCGGCAGATGCCTTATCAGTATTTTCGACAAGTACAATTCTGTCAGCAACATCCATAAGACTTCTGTTCAGTGAATCAAATGCCGTGCCCATATCAATGATTATGTAATCAGCTTTTCCTGATTTGCTTATCATTCTTATCATTTTCTCAATATCTTCAGACGTGATTTCATAAATATCAAGCAGATTTTCAAACTTTTCAAAATAAATAATACCCTGAGGAGTATTTTTCATCAGACTTTCAAGCTTCAGATTAAAACTTCCCGAACCTTCCATTGCGACAAATATTTCTCCCATACCCTTGCCGCCGCTCAACTTCATATAAGTGCCATAAGATGCAATCGGTTCAAAATTGAGATATATTACATTTCTGCCCTTGTTGGCAATAGAATTTGCAATAGCCATAGCAGTAGTTGTTTTTCCTGCGCCGCCGACAGGTGAATAAACACTGATAACACGGCACTGATCCTTCGAATTTCTGAAGAAAGAGGAATCTGAAACAAATTCGGAATATAATCCTATTATTTCCTTGTAGATATTACTTCCGCGCTGATGCTTCTTTACTGTTTTGAATTTGCCGGAGTTTGTGATAGACTGACCGATGTCTTCATCAAAAAGAAGCACGGAAAGCTTGGCGTTTTTAAACATAAAATCGCCGGTATACATTGATTGATCGAAAAGAATTATGTCATATCTTGCAGAGGAAAGGTCCTTTTCAAGCTTGTCCTTATCTGTAAATACAGACAGAGAAAGATTTTCCTGTCGCTGTAATGCTTCAAACAGTCTTCTTGCATAAATTTCATTGGTATCCGCAATAGCAATTTTTATTTTCATAAATCCCGACCACCTTTAATTTTTATTTTCATAAAAGGGAAAAGCTATTAAATCTTTTCGCAAATTATACCCATTTATGATTAAAGCCCTTAAACTGTGTTGTTATCATTACAAGACAACATCTCTGACGGCAGATTTGACGGTTTAATACTTTTTGAAAGTAATTCAAAACAGCTTCTTTTTCTGTCCAGTGACGAATGTACATATCTGTTCAGAGTTATTTCTACAGAACCGTGTCCAAGGATTTCTGACAGTGTTTTTACGTCAAATCCCACAGCTATACATTGCGTTGCAAAGGTATGGCGAAGAGAATGAAAATTCACAAGCGGCAATCCTGACTCTTTTATAAAATTCCTGAAACGGTACTGCATTGCCCGCGGCTCGGAATAACGCTCTGTTCCTGTGATTACATAGCAGTTGTCATCTTTACTGTTTTCGGATAATATCGGCATAACAATATCTGGAAGAGGTATCTCTCTTGAGGATGTCCTGCTTTTTGGAGATGTAATAATTATCTTTGTAGCTGATATACCGTCATTATTTTTTATTCTCTGAAGAGTTTTATTTACAACAATAACTTTTCTTTCCAAATCTATATCAGACCATTTCAGTGCACATATCTCTCCTATTCGCATACCTGTTGATGCGGAAAGAAGTATTCCAATATTTGATGGAGTTGCATTTCGTAAAAGTAAAGAAATGAGTTTACAGTAATCTGATGACGACAATATTTTGCTTTCTGATATACATTTATCCTTCGGCAAAGAGCAAGTCAGAGTTTTGTCAGCATATCCCAGAGTTTTATGTGCATATTTGGCAATTGATTTTATAAGCACAACAATATCTGCTGTATATTTTGAAGAAAGTCCGCATGATTGCTTATATAAAATAAATTCATTAAGCATACCCGAAGTCATATCTTCATACCTTATATTTCCTAAAAACGGACGTATATGTTTTTCAATTTTCATCGAATAATTGGAATATGTAGACTCCTTCACATTATTTTTAATGTTTGCAAGCCAATAATCAATTAAGTCATTAAAAATACATCTGCAAGGATTAGAGACAGTATTCTGTGAGTTTTTAAGCAGTAATTTCTTTTTGACATCCGAGTAACTTTTACCATAAATCGAAGAATATTTGGTTTTCCCGTCTGCACGATATCCATCCTTATAACGTCCCTCCCATCGTCCGTCTTTTCTTTTGTAAATATTTTCCCCGTGTTTTGCCATAAATTGATACTTCCTTTCCTGAATACCACATTTTTGACGGCTTAAAAAATCATTTGAAACTCACCATACCTAAAATCAAAAGTTATTGATTTTACATTTTGTGAACATTTATCTCAAATTTTGTTGTAATATTGACAATTTTGTCAAATTGTTTTATAATAAATAAAGTATAATTATAGGTATATCCTTTCATAAATGGGTATAATTTGCGAAAAGATGTTACTATGTTATTGCTGGATGACATCCTGATATAAAAAGGCAGCTTCCAAAAATAAATGGAAACTGCCTTGTTTTTTTTGTAATACAGCTAAATAAATTTGCGGATAAATATTCCGTGCATTTCTTATATATGATTTATGTTCTAATAGTATCCTGAAATATGTTTCAGGCAAAAAAATAAGCCGCTTAACTTTCGTTAAACGGCTAAAAAAATTTCCATAAACATAAGTTTATGGAAATTTATATGTGGTTGCGGAGGCTGGATTTGAACCAACGACCTTCGGGTTATGAGCCCGACGAGCTACCGAGCTGCTCCACTCCGCGATATTTTATTTTGCCCTCATCAAGAGTGCTTTTATATTATATCACAGCAAAAATACTTTGTCAAGCCTTTTTGAGAATTTTTTTGAAAAATATTTTTGGGATTTTCTGACAAAATGTAACAAGATGAAATCGTGTTGACTTTGGAATAAAACGGTGCTATAATCATTAAAAATCAGGAGGTGTGTTATGAGTAACAAGTATTGTGACGAATTTGTTATATACAAGGGTTGTACGTACCGTGCCAAATCGTATACCAACGATTATGAGCTTTTTGATAAAGATGATATTGCCAAAACAACTCCGCTTATGCGTATTGCAAAGGAAGACAAGGATGATTATTATTTGCAGTTGGCAGACTGTGACATAAATGGCATACAATATTCTGTTGTGGAATTTAAGGACGGCATTTGTTATTATAAGCGTTATGTAAGCAGTGAGATAATTTTAGAGAAGAACATTGATGAGGTCAATGAAATATGGCTTCAACGCAACCATTCTAAAAAAGGAATTGTTATTGAAACTCTATGGCTTAATCCGAATTGCACTGAAAAACCGAGCCGTAACAAATACTACGTTGAAGAAATGGCACGCGAGGGTTATGTTATGGTGAGCTATGTCGAAAATGATAGATTTAATTATGATACAACTTTGGAATTTATGCAGAGACTTTACGGCGAACGAATGAGCATAACAAGCAAGGGTATAGATTTTTGGGATGGATTTCCATTCTGCACGGTTAAAATTGACGAGCAGGAATTTGATTTTAGTACAAACATATATGAAATACTTTGTTTCAGTCCTAAGCAGGAAAGTGGAAACCGATATATATACGAATTTGTAGAAGCCTTGAATAAAGCTGAAAACAGCCCGTGAAAATCACGGGCTGTTCGTTATATCAGCGTAAATTATTCGTCTGTTGTTTCATTGGGTGTTTCATCAAGTACAATTTCAACATCAATATTTCCATCGCTTCTTGCGAGTGTAACAGTCATTGTTTCGCCGGGCTTGTGCTTGTTCTTAGCGGCAACAAGTCCGTTCATATCGCTGATATCCTTGCCATCAGCCGCTACGATAACATCGCCCTCGGCAATGCCTGCGATGTCGGCACAGGAACCTTCTTCAACGGAAACAACAAGTACACCTGCGTCAACAGGGAGGTTGTAGTAACGCTTTACAGCTGCGGTAATATCGCTGCCTGTGATACCGATTTTCGGTGTTGAAACGTAGCCCTTGTTCATAAGGTCTTCAAGGATTGGCATAGCGTCTGTAATAGGAATTGCAAAACCGATACCCTCAACTGTGCTGTCAACAAGCTTTGAAGAAGTGATGCCGATTACTTCACCTCTTTCGTTGAGAAGCGGGCCGCCTGAGTTGCCGGGGTTAATGGAAGCGTCTGTCTGGATGAGTGTCATTGTTGCAGTACCGCCGCTGGAAAGCTCTGTGGTAAGCTCTTTTTCAAGACCTGAAACAATACCTTCGGAAGCGGAAAGTCCGAGACCGAGAGGGTAACCAAGAGTTACGGCTGTTTCACCAAGATTAAGGTCATCACTGTTTCCGAGAACAGCAGGGATAAGACCGTCAACATCAATTTTAAGCAGGGCAAGGTCTGTGTTTTCGTCACTGCCGATGATTTCGGCCTTATGCTCAGCACCGTCATACATTGTGACTGTAACTGTGTCAGCCTGAGCGGTCTGTGTCACAGCTTCGTAACCACCGCCAAAAAAGCTGAATGGGTTTTCAAACGGATTCATATCACCTGTGCTCTGGTAAGTCTGATAGGATGTTTCAATAACGTGGCAGTTGGTGATGATATAACCGTCAGCAGAAAGAACAATACCTGTTCCAGTACCGCTGCCCTGAGCATCTTCAAACTCAGATGTGATAAGAACAACCGATGGTGTAGCATTGTGAATAATCTGCTCTGTTGTAAGTGCACCGTTTGCAGGAGTAACATTCAGAAGATTACCGAGTGTTGCATCTTCATTTGAGGAATTCTGAGGAGCTGCGGTAACCGTGCTGATGGTTTCTTTTTCAGTTTCAGTTTCTTCCTTTTCAACCTCAGTTGCAGAAATGTTATCAGGGTTCATTGAGTTGGCAAGAAGTGCACCCCCGAAGCCTGAAGCACCGCCGATAAGTACAACAGCAAGTATCAACGCAAAAATCTTGCCTGCCTTTCTGCCGCCGTTGTTCTTTGGTTTTTCGGGTTCTGTTGGTGTATAATTCGCCTCATAAGTATAATTATTGTTATTGTTTTCTTCGTACATAACAATACCGCCTTTCTATGTTAAGCAATCGCCAGTTTTCTGACTACGGCTATATTGTAAAGCCTTATTGTGTAAATTCTGTGAAATGATAACGAAAGATATGTATAATTTACACGTTGAATACGGAGCAATCATATTCCCAGCCTGTGATTGAGGAAATTTTTTCCGCGAGTTTTATTGCCGCCTTGTTGTGCGTAACAAAATTCGGGTGCTGTTCACAGCCTATACCGTCCTCGTCGCACTGAACATCAAATTCAAGCGCATAAATTCTGTCGTCACCAAGCTTGTCAACAACTTCTGCGATTGCAGGGTAAAGTTCGGAACCCATCATACCCAGTGCACATATAATAAATGAATTCGGATTTTTTTTACGGACATCCCTGACAAATTTTTCATAAGCAAGCATGAATCCGTCAATGCGTTCGGGAATACCCTTTGTGTAGCTTTTGTCGTTGGTGCCGAGGTTGATAACAATAACATCGGGAGCAAAGCTGCCGAAATCCCATTCAATGTGCTTGTCAATTCCGATAACTCCTTCGGTAGCAAGGTCAGTATAGCCGTAATATGATGGAACAACCCAATTGTCATTGATTTCATCGGTTTTCGTGTCGCTGGAATAAACGCCGACACCGCTCCAGGAAATGAGATTATATTCAGCACCAAAACTTCGTGCCGTTTTTGACGCATAATTTATGTACGGATTTTCCGTAGCCGTGCGGAAGCCTTCTTCTGCGAATTTGCCTTCAATACCGAAACCACAGGTAATGCTGTCACCGATAAATTCTATTCTTCGTTGCAACGGAACAGTCGGTGCAATTTCACCGTCAGCGTTGATTGAAACAATTCCCGACTTGCTGAAAGCCGCCTCGGAAAGCTTCATAATGCGGATTTTCACCGTTTCAGCCTTGTCACTTTTGTAAATAGGGTAAACCGCCGTACCTTCGTTAACCGCAAATCTCTTGCAAGGCACAGCCTCATCATTTATGAAAACAGCAAAGTAGGGCTGGAAAATTTCTTTCCACGGCTCATCATTAACCCAGTCGGTCCATATTTCAGCGGTAATTTCCGTACCCGTAAAGACAAACTCAACCGCACTGCAACTCCAGCTCAGATAGCGGACGTTGTTATGGAAAATGCTTCGCCCAATAGTACGGACGTGCTTGTCATCAGCAAGAAAAGTCTGCATAAAAACAACCCTTTCGTGTATTACTCAGCGTCAAGGTCAACGTCAACATAGTCGCTGAAAACCTTGTATATATCGGGGTAATCCTTCTTTGTACGTACAGGCTTCAGGTTAAGGTCGGTAAAGCAATGCTTTGTTTCACCCGTTGCAAGAAGCGTGCCGTCAGCCTTGTTCAGAACACGATAGGTAACAGTCAGTTTGAAGCCGTTGAACTCGGAAATCTTCGGGATAATGATAACCCTGTCGCCGAAGCGTGCGGAAAATTTATATTCGCAGGAAGCTCCAAGCACAACAATCATTACACCCAGTTCTTCCATCTTATCGTAGGAAAACCCAACTTTTTCGAGAAAATCCACACGTGCATCCTCAAACCAGCGGATGTAGTTGGAGTGATGAACAATGCCCATCTGGTCGGTTTCGTAGTAGCTTACTCTGTGTTCGTAAAGTTCTATCTTGTTCATAGGAATTCTCCTTGTTATTAAAATCCAACCTTTATTATAGCACACGCTTATTACAAAATCAAGCACTATCCGACCGTGTCGGACAGTGCTTGTTGTTTTAATCATCAAAAATTCCAGTGGAAAGATATCTTTCGCCTGTATCAGGGAGCAGAGCAACAATTGTCTTACCCTCATTTTCAGGACGTGCCGCAAGTTCAGCCGCCGCCCAGAGTGCCGCACCTGAGCTTATTCCCACAAGAATACCCTCGCTCCGTGCCATTTTCTTTGCACAGGCGAAAGCGTCCTCGCTCTTTACGGGGATAATTTCATCAATAATGTCCCTGTTAAGCACCTTAGGAACAAAGTTTGCGCCGATTCCCTGAATTTTGTGAGGACCTGCCTTGCCCTCGGAAAGAAGCGGGGAATCACTTGGTTCAACCGCAACAACCTTAACATCAGGCTTCATCATTTTCAGATATTCACCAACGCCTGTGATTGTTCCGCCCGTACCAACTCCCGCAACAAAAATATCAACCTTTCCGTCAGTGTCCTTCCATATTTCGGGACCGGTAGTTGTGCGATGAATAAGGGAGTTTGCAGGGTTGTCAAACTGTCCTGCAATAATCGAGCCTTCGATTTCACGGTTAAGCTCCTCAGCCTTTTCGATAGCGCCGGCCATACCCTTTGCGCCCTCGGTGAGAATAACCTCAGCACCGAAAGCCTTGAGAAGCATACGACGCTCAACACTCATCGTATCAGGCATCGTAAGAATTACACGGTAGCCCTTTGCGCTTCCCACAGCCGCAAGACCAACACCCGTGTTGCCGCTTGTAGGCTCAATAATTGTGCCTCCTTCGCGGAGAACGTGCATATTTTCAGCTGTTTCAATCATCGACATAGCAACCCTGTCCTTAGCACTTCCCGCGGGGTTGAAGTATTCAAGCTTTGCAAGGATATCAGCCTTGCCGTCCTTGTTGAAATTGCTTACGCGGAGCAGGGGGGTGCCGCCGATAAGCTCGCCTATGTTTTCGTATATTTTCATTGTGATCCTCCAATAAATTATTATGCTTCAATTATACACCATCACCCTGTCAAAATCAATAGGAAATCCGCCCCTGTAAAACAGAAGCGGATTTGAAATTACTTATTGTTAAAATAACGTGTTATTTTTTCATATACTCCAGATTTTTCGCAATAAGCTCACATCTCTGCTTTACGCAGTCAACTGAGCGGAGTGGGTCGGAAGGAGTATTGAAGGTGTAGTCGATAAGCTTGTCAAGAGTTGTTGAAGCAACGTGGAGTCTTGTATCAGATGAAGCATAATAGATGTACACCTCGCCGTTGTCACGTACAATTGCACCGTTTGTGAATGCAACGTTTGAAACGTCACCCACACGTTCATAGCCGTGAGGAGCAATAAAGAATCCCGATGGAGAAGCGATAAGCTTTGTTGGGTCGTTCAGGTCAGTTGCAAAAACATAGATAACGTATCTCAGACCTGCAGCTGTGTTGCGTACACCGTGGGCAATGTGAATCCAGCCCTTTTCAGTCTTGATAGGAACAGCGCCTGCGCCGTTCTTTACCTCTGTGATTGTGTGGTAAATTCTTGGGGAAATAACCACTTCCTCAGTGCAGATGACAGGGTTGTTGATATCCTCAACAAGACCGAAGCAAACGCCTCCGCCTGAGCCTGTCTGGATGAAATCATCCTGAGGACGTGTATAGAAAGCGTACTTGCCGTCAACAAATTCAGGGTGAAGTACAACGTTTCTCTGCTGTGGTGACTTGGATTTGAGGTTAGGAAGTCTTTCCCATGTCTTGAGGTCCTTTGTACGTACGATACCAGCCTGTGCAACAGCAGCGGAAAGGTCATTTGATGAAGTGTCCTTGCTTTCGGAGCAGAATACACCGTAAATCCAGCCGTCCTGATGCTTTGTCAGACGCATATCGTATACGTTTGTTTCTTCTGGGCAAGTGTCGGGAAGCTGAACAGGGAAATCCCAGAAACGGAAACCGTCAACAGGACTTTCACTTTCCGCAACAGCAAAGAAGGATTTTCTGTCATTGCCTTCAACACGTGCAACAAGGTAGAACTTGCCGTCAAGTTCAATTGCACCTGAGTTGAGTACAGCGTTGATGCCGAGTCTTTCCATAAAGTGCGGATTTGTTTCGGGGTTCATATCATATTTCCAGATGTAAGGCGCGTGAAGTGCAGTAAGTACAGGATATTTCCATACATCATAAATTCCGTTGTAACGTCCTGCCTTGACATTGCGGCGGTTGATAAGCGCCTCATAATCGGCAATAACCTTTGCCGAGTTTTTCTCAAATTCAGTCATAAAAAAGCTCCTCTCGCTTCAATTGTTGATAATATTATACAACATCTTCATAAAAAATTCAATAGAAAACTGTGTTGATAACGTTGACTTTTTGGTAAATTTGTAGTATTATATAAATAATTGCAAAGTATCTGAAACTTTTTGTAACAAAGGAATGATGAAGGATGAAAAAAATAATCACTATAATACTTGCCCTTGCAATGTCGCTTACCTGTCTGACAGCCTGCGGTAAGGATGAGGAAACCGCTGTCGCTGAAAACGGTTACTCAGGAATTCTCACAAGAGTAAAGCTTGGTATGCCGCTTACAAAGGTTGTTTCTCTTCAGCCTGACGGTGTTGAGCTTTATTATGAGGACGATACAACAATCTGGTGCGTAAATACCGATACTGAGCTCAATGCGCTCCGTGATGTGATTGCTCCCGACCATACATATTACTATGTAGATGACTCTATCATCACATATAATTTCCGTACCGTAAAGGGTGACGATGAAATTTACCTTAATGGATATATGTCTGAAATTACCTGCCTGCTTGACCGAGATACTGCTGCAAAGTTTTTCGAGGACAAGACTGCTGAGCTCGCAAAGAAGCATGGTGCTGAGCCTGTCGGCGCAATGACAGGGACAGAGGGTATAGATATGAACCTGACATATACCCAGAAGTACGATTGTCCTTCCTATAATATCGTGTTTACAATGGTTGAAACTTATGATACCGTAAATGGTGTTGACGGTTATTATGGTACATATTTCGCAATCGAAATCATTGAAAAGGCTGTCAAGACAGAGGTTGCCATTGATGAAACAACCGCTGCTGAAGAAAAATAATTTTTAAGGAGAATAAAAACTATGAACAATATGCCTGTTGTAAAGCTTGGTATCTGCGCCGTAAGCCGTGACTGCTTCCCTATGGAGCTTTCCGAAAGACGACGTGCAGAGGTTGTAAAGGCTTGTAAGGAAAAGAATATCGAAATTTATGAATGTCCTGTAACAGTTGAAAACGAAAAGCATATGCTTGCCGCTATCGAGGATATGAAAAAGGCTGGCGTAAATGCTCTTGTTATGTACCTCGGCAACTTCGGACCTGAAACTTCAGAAACACTTCTTGCTAAGCAGTTCGGTGCACCTGTAATGTTTGTTGCAGCTGCAGAGGAATCTTCCGATACACTTATCGACGGCAGAGGCGATGCTTACTGCGGTATGCTCAATGCAAGCTACAATCTTGGCCTGAGAAATGTCAAGGCTTACATACCTGAATATCCCGTTGGTACAGCTTCCGAAACAGCAGATATGATTGCTGAATTCGTGCCAATCGCAAGAACACTTCTCGGACTTGCCAACCTGAAGATTATCACATTCGGTCCACGTCCTCAGGACTTCCTTGCTTGTAATGCTCCTATCGCACAGCTTTACAACATAGGCGTTGAAATCGAAGAAAACTCCGAGCTTGACCTTTTTGCAGCATACAATGCACACGCAAACGACAGCCGTATTCCTGCAATAATCGCAGATATGGAAGCTGAACTCGGTGACGGCAACAAGATGGCAGGTATCCTTCCAAAGCTTGCACAGTATGAAGCAACACTTCTCGACTGGGCAGAGGAACACAAGGGCAGCCGTGAGTATGTTGTTTTTGCAAACAAGTGCTGGCCTGCATTCCAGACACAGTTCGGTTTCGTGCCTTGCTATGTAAACAGCCGTATGAACGCAAAGGGTATCCCTGTTGCGTGTGAGGTTGACATTTACGGCGCACTCAGCGAATTCATCGGTCAGTGCGTTTCCGACGATGTTGTAACACTCCTCGATATCAACAACAGCGTTCCTGCTGATATGTACCTCAACGATATCAAGGGCAAGTTCGATTACAAGCATACTGATACATTTATGGGCTTCCACTGCGGTAATACAGCCACCTGCAAGCTTTCCACACGCACAATGAAGTACCAGCTTATCATGCACAGAGGTCTTGAGCCAGACAAGGAGCCTGATATCACAAGAGGTACTCTCGAGGGCGATATCGCACCTTCCAAGATTACATTCTTCCGTCTCCAGAGCACAGCTGACGCAAAGCTTCGTGCTTACGTTGCAGAGGGCGAGGTTCTTCCTGTTGCAACAAAGAGCTTCGGCGGCATCGGCGTATTCGCAATCAAGGAAATGGGACGCTTCTATCGTCACGTTCTCATTGAGGGCAGATACCCTCACCACGGCGCAGTAACCTTTGCTCACAACGGCAAGGCACTGTTTAACGTGTTCCGCTACCTCGGCGTGGAGGAAATCGGCTTTAATCAGCCGCAGGGTATGCTTTACAAGACTGAAAATCCGTTTGCTTAATTTAAGGGGAACAAGGGGTAACTCTTGTTCCCTTTTTGATGAGGTGACAAAATGAAAAAGCTATTGGCTGAAAGTGAGAATTATAAAGTTATCAGTGAATACGAAACAGTGTACTTGATTGATAAGATGACAAATAAAGAAACAATAATCGGTGATTTTTACGGTGACCCTGTCGGTGCAATTATTGATACAAATGAACGGTTTGCAATAATGTATGGTTGCGGTATAATTGTGTATTCCCTGCGTGACCCTTTTGAGCAGTATTCTTACAGCACAAAGTCTGCACAATGGTCTGACATCGGCAGAGATGAGCCTGAAATGTGGATTGAAAATGTGTGCCAGCTTGATAATTGTAAGTTTGAAATTGAATTTGAGGACGGAAGTAAAAAACTGTTGTGTGTCGAAGGTAACAACTGTTGTGTTTGTGACAAGTAGTGATTTGTTGATATTCATACCTTGACAAACCGTCTGCAATATGGTATATTCAATGTATATAATTAAAAAGCAACGAAGTGAAGAAGTACCCGCACAATTCCGATAAAGAGAGCCTTTGGACGGTGCAAAAAGGTGACGAACTGCGGCGAATACATCACGGAGCTTGTTCCCTGAATAAATCTGCGGATAAGTAGGGGTGCACGGGTACGCCCGTTAAAGCGTTTCGAGGTCAAAAGCTTGCCTTTTGACAAACTGAGGTGGTACCGCGATAATTCGCCCTCTGACTTTTGTCAGGGGGCTTTTCTTTTTGGAGGCGGTTATGGACACAATTTCCGCAAAGACGATT
>CALATN010000055.1 GCA_937891895.1 uncultured Clostridia bacterium | reverse complement strand
GTTCCAATATTCTTAGGTGATTTCGTTTTAGGTGATTATGGTACAGGTGCTGTTATGGCAGTTCCAAGTCATGACCAAAGAGACTTTGAATATGCAGTAGAGCATAACCTAGAAATGATTCAAGTAATAGATGGAAGAGAAACTGATACTTGTGCTTTTGAAAAACAAGATTATTTAGGTAAAGGATGTAAATTAGTTAACTCTGAAGAATTTACTGGTCTTACTGTTGAAGAAGCTAAAGTTGCAATTACAGATAAATTAGTTAAAGAAGGAATTGCTAGAAAAGTTAATAATTACAAAATGAGAGACTGGGTATTCTCACGTCAAAGATTCTGGGGAGAGCCAATACCAGTTGTTCATTTAGAAAGAAAAATAGTGGAAATCAATAAAAGATTGATTATGCCGAATACGCCATAAATCACTCCGCCGTCAAACAAAGATGACAAATGAGGAATGATAAACATTAAGGTACTTATATCCATTGCAATAGCTAAAGATGTTTTCTCTTTGAGTGAGCGGAAAACAACACCTCGGCATAAGATTTCTTCTGTTGCACCTTGAACGACAAAACCACCTATTAAGAGAACAATTACAAGAATATCAGCATTTTCAAAAACTCCGTGGTATTCTATGTTGCCCGTCAAAATGATAGCAACAACAGATACAGCAAGTAAGAGAACACCTATTATAGCTCCGATAAAGTAATTTCCAAAGTGATTTGTCAATCCCATTTCAGATAATGGCTTTTTCTCGATCAGTTTCCAATACAGCAATGCTACACCTGATATAATAATATAGCCGTAATAAGTAATCAGCGTTATCGTCTGTGCGTCAAACACATCTCCTACAAGCATATTTTTACCAAGAGCAAAATGTAAGAGTATGATTACTCCCTCTGCTAAAAACAGTCCAACTATGTAGCACAACCAGAAAGCAAGAATTTTCTTTACAACGAATAATGCCATCGGCATTTCCGTTCGGTTATTAAGTGGACTGATATTCTTCAAAAATTGCTTCATTGTTCCGTCCCTCCTTGTAAATCACGAATGCCATTCAATATCGTTTTTAATGCAAAGTCAAAGGTATCATTCAGAGGTGCTGGATTTCCGTATCCGCCGTGGCTTTCAATAGCACAAAATCCCTGTAAAAAGCCACGAAGCACACGAACACTATGCACTTTTTGTTCCTCGGTTAATCCATAGGCTTCAAGCACCTGAAACATAACAGATACTGTCCCGTGCGTTGCCTGTAAATGCTCCTCCGATTGATACATATTGTACCATTGCATAGCTTCAAACAAACCTTTGTGCTCGGAAACAAAGCTTCGATAAGCATAACAAATTTCAATAATTGCATCGTCTTTTGCTTTACCTATGGCAGCCCTTGTGATTTCACTTTCCAAAGAACGCCAGCCATAAAGCATCAATTCCTTGTTTAACTCGTCAAGTCCACCGCTAAAATGCTTATACAATGACGGAGATTTTATTCCCAATTCCGTTGCTAACACCTTTAAGGTTACATTTGCAACCCCTTTTTCATCGGCCATACTCGCCGCAGCCTCAATAATTGCTTTCTTATCTAATCCTACTTTCATTTAACTACCCCTTTCTTTTGATAGGCTAATTATATTAGCCATTATAGCATACTGATTTCCAAAAGTCAATTCATTTCAAAATGTTGATAAACAAGTTACACTTAGTCGCATAATCTCTATAAACAAGAGATTATATATCCTGTATACAGCAGACCGAAGCCGAGCTTAATGAAAAACTAAATAAACTCCCCGATATTCTCACCGATGACGGTTATCCTGATGTACAGGCATTTATGAAAACTTACCGAAAAGCAGAGGCTATTGTAACGCAGTATAACCAAGACCTTGCAGAATGGGAGCAGGCAGTTAAGAACGGACAGAAACCTGCCGAGAAACAGCACAGACCGCCCGAAAGACAAAGTGTGCGTAACAGGCTCAGACAGCTTCAGGAAGAGGGTAAACAGAACTCTCAGCCGAAGCAGAGAAAGAAATCCCAAGACAGGGACAGATAATCACGACATAGGAAATCAACACCGCAGGGCGACCTGCCTTGCGGTCTTACATATATATCGAAGAATAAGAAAACACCCTGCAAGTTTTTTCGTCTTGCAGGGTGTCATTATAAATATCTAAACTTACTTCTTATTTTTCTTAGAAATTATAAGCGAAACGATATAGCAGGTAACTAAGAGGGACTCGCTGCTATTTTGCGAAAAACTTCTTTACTTTTCGTTATCTACAAATTCAAACA
>CALATN010000054.1 GCA_937891895.1 uncultured Clostridia bacterium | reverse complement strand
TTTGTCAAAATTGCTTGCGGACGTGGTTAACGAGGATTGTTGTAACCTCCTGGCCTCTGTCGCTTGCGTGGGTATCGTAGATTTCATTACCGATACTCCAGCCGATAAGTGACGGGTGGTTTCTGTCACGGCGCACCCAGGAAGCGACGTCCTTACCTACCCATTCGGGGAAGAAGCGTGCGTAATCGTAGGTTGTTTTCGGCAATTCCCACATATCGAAGGCTTCGGACATAATGAGGAAGCCCATTTCGTCAGCAAGCTCCATAAGCTCTACGGCTGGCATATTGTGGCTGGTACGGATTGCGTTTATTCCCATTTCACGAAGCTTTACAAGCTTGCGTCTGATTGCGTTTCTGTTTACAGCTGCACCAAGTGAGCCGAGGTCGTGATGCTCACAACAGCCGTGAAGCTTGACGTGTCTGCCGTTGAGGAAGAAGCCCTTGTCGGTTGTAAATTCAGCCTTTCTGAAGCCGAATTTGTTCTTCTCGCGGTCGATAACCTCGCCATTCAGCAGGAGCTCAGTAACGATTGTATACAGCACGGGGGTGTCGATGTCCCAAAGCTTCGGTGCGTCAATTTCAAGTATATCATTGTTGACGGTATAACGCATATTATCGTTCAGAATATACTCGTCAACGATATAATCGTCAACGCAGCTTCTGTCGCAGGCGCAGCAGCTTTTTTCAAGGATTGCAACAGCTTCGCCGTCAAGCATTACTGTATGGCGGAGCTTCATATCGCCCGAAGCAACATCCTCGGGACGCTCGGTTTCGGTTGTAACTGTAAGCTTTCCGCTTACGTCTGCGGTAATGTAAATTCCGTCGGGGACAATTCTTGTCTGCGGATATTTTTTCAGATAAACGTTACGGAAGATACCCGCTCCCGAATACCAGCGTGAGTTCGGTTCACGATGGTCAACACGGACTGTAATGAGGTTGTTGCCCTCTGTAAGAAGGTCTGTGATTTCAAATTCAAAGGTGGAGTAGCCGTACTTCCACTCACCTGCAGGCTTGCCGTTGACATAGACGTAGCTATCCATATACACACCCTCAAATCGAAGAGCTGTGCGGCTTCCGTCAGGTGTATACTCATAGTTTCTTCTGTACCAGCCTGTTGAGGTTTCGTAAAGATTTTTTGTATTGTGGATAAGCCAGTCGTGAGGGATATCAACTCTCTGCCAGTCGAGATTTTCGGCGTACTCCGTACCAATCGGATTTTTGGAGAACTCCCAGTTGTCACAGAATAATTTTTTTACGCTCATTTTTTATCGCTCCTATCTGTTGATTTCGGTATTATAATTCCGCCCATAAAGCCAAGATTTTTCTGTAAATCGGCAACTGCAACTTCACCCGTTGCCCCCCAGCTTGAATACGTGAGGATGTCGTTTTCCATTCCCGTTACGGTTATGTAATGCCAGGACATCATTCCCTGTGATGTTCTTCCGTTTACGGTATACAAAACCTTATACGGTAACTTTTTTCCGTTGAGTCCCACACGCACTATAACAGGCGTATCATTTTCAAGCGTTTCGGAAACAAGCTGTCTGAAGCGTTCCCCTTTCAGCCTGTACCACGGGACAAACCGGAAGTTGTATCCTTGCTTACGGAGAAATTTCACCACACGATAAGCTGCCACACCGATGAGGTTGTAGTGCATTTTATAAAAAAAGCTGTTGCTGTTATCGTTTACAAATTGTTTGTAGTCGCTGTCGGAAATATCCTTTCTGCCCTGCTTATACAAAAGCATATCGCAGGCGGCAATCATTCCACATCCGCTTCGTTTGATATTCTTACTGAAATTGCTCTGGTTTCCGCCCTGCATTATTCCGCCGCTTCCGACCTTGATTTTTATATAGTCAAGCTTCACTGTGCCGCCTCCTTTCTCAGACATTATACCACGGCTTTTCAATTGTTGCAAGCTGTTTTGCCAAATCCGACAAATTACGCATCCGCACATTGCTATACTTATAATAAGTATGATGTCGGGAGGACTGTAAAATTATGAAGACAAAAGAAAAAGCTGTAACAGAAAGTGATGTGCGTGAGAAAAAGAGAGAACTTCCTGTAATTGCAAAGCTGCTGCTTTCAGGTGCGGCGGGATTTCTTGCTGCAGACACGGCAATCGGCGGAGGTGCTCCGTTATGTGCGGCAATAACGGCTGTTGCACCGACCTTCTGCGGAATTTCCGCATTCATCGGAGCAATGGCAAACTTCTTTGCTGACGGAGGCTTCACGGGATATGTGACAGAGGTTATTGCGATGCCTGCAGTAATTTTTGCAAGGGCAACCGTTACGCTGGTGCTGGGAAGGGGGATTGCTCCGAAGGGTGCGGCGGCACTGTCGTCGGCGGCTTACATAATATGCGGACTGCTTGCGGCATTTCAGTACGAAATTACCCCTGCATTGGTAGCGGCAATTATTTTCAGAGGAATCATCAGCGGCTGTGCGGCATACTTCGGGGCAAGGGCGGTTTGCCTTGCGGGAAACGGCTTCGGAATTACGGTAGAAAATACTGTCCCCTACGCTGTTGCCTACACGCTTCTGCTTTGTATGCTGAGCGGAATAAGTCTTGGCACGGTCAACGTCGGGCGGGCTGTTGGGTTGGTTGTGACGGCAGTTTTTGCATATCGTTACGGAATTGCCGGAGGCGGTGCGGCAGGTGCACTGTCGGCGCTTGCGTTCAGTTTATCCTCCCCGTCAATGTCGGCAAGCTCTGCGGTTGTGGTTTGTGCAGGGCTTGCGCTGGGACTTGCCGTAAAAAACGGTAAACTTTTTTCGGCGGCTGTTTTCGTTGGTACAACCGTTGCCTGCTCGCTTCTTTACGGTATGCCTGCTGACACGGTCAAGCTTATTTCCGACACGGTAATTGCATCCGTGCTTTTCTGCATTGTTCCCGAAAATATTATGCGCAAGCCTATCTATGCTGAATTTATTCCCCCCTCAGCAGCTGTGAAGCAGTATGGAAGCAGACTTCGCTTTGCGGCTTCGGCAATGTCCGACGTAAAGGCAAGCTTCTCAAAAGCGGCTGACATTTTCGGCAAACGACAGAATGAAAGCAATCTTGCCTCGGAGGTTTGCGGAAAGGTATGCTCACTGTGCAAAAACAATATGTTGTGCGGAGGAAGCGAAGAACAGCGTATAAAAAGCTGTTTTGCACCTGCTGAAAAAATTGTTTTGCAAAGGGGCTTTCTTACAGAAAAGGAGCTTTCTGAATCACTTGGCGGCTGCTCCCGGAAAAGTCTGCTTGCCGAAGCTTTCAATGAGCTTCACAGACTTGAAATGCTTGAAAAGCGTTCGGGAAATATTACCGATTGTATGCGTGAGATAACTCTTGAACAGCTTGCGGGGACAGAGGATATGCTGAACTTCTTCAGCAAGGGCTCGGAGCTTTTCCCCTGTTGTGATGAAAGGCTTTCGGAGTATGTCTGTGAGGCACTGACAGAGTACGGAGTACGCTGTCCATCGGCAACTGTTTTTTCGGACAAGGAGGGACGGGTTTACATTGAATGCTTCTACGAAGGCTTGCTTGGTGCAAAGCTTGAAACGGTTACGGAAAGATTTGAGAAAATCTGCGACCGTGAATTTGATTTTCCCGAAGTGATTTCCTTCAACGGTACAACAAGGCTTTGTTTCTGCGAAATGCCTGTTTACGGGATTGAAACGGGGCGTGCCGCAGTAAACGGACGTGAGGACACAAGCGGCGACTCGGACACGCTTTTCCGTGACGGACTTGGCAATGTTTATGTGCTGATTTCCGATGGAATGGGCAGCGGTGTGCGTGCGGCGGTGGAGAGCTGTATGACGGTTTCTCTGATGACAAGGATTATCCGTGCGGGGCTTGGAGTGAATGCGGCGGTACGGCTTATCAATCTGCTTCTGCTGACTAAATCCGCTGACGAAAGCTTTGCGACGGTTGACCTTATGAAGCTCAATCTTTTCACGGGCAAGGCTGAGATTGTAAAGCTTGGCGCGGCACAGAGCTTTATCAAGTCGAATGGTACGGTCAAAACCGTAGAAAGCTGGTCAACTCCTGTTGGAATCGTAAGCACGGTAGAAATATCAAAGCGGAATGTGCAGCTTTCCGACGGGGATGAGGTGGTTATGATTACCGACGGGATTTGCGAGGAATGTTTCCCGAGAGTGCGTGAGCTGATGCTGAGTATGGGAATTACCCCTCAGGATTGTGCGGAAAGAATAATAGGTTTTGCAGAAAGCTCCTGTCAGAGCAAAAATTTCCATAAAGATGACAAAACTGTGCGCGTTGTAAAACTGCACAAAATATAATGTTGAAAATCTACACATTAGTTGTGAAATTCATACATAAAAATGTATAAAAATTACAACTTTTCGAACTCCTAATAATTTGTTAATTATTAGGAGTTTTTGCACCCATTTTTTATGTTAAATTTACACAAATTAAGCTTATAGTTTACGTCAAGATTATAAAACTTTACTAAAAAGGGTTGCAATATGATACATAATCTGTTAAAATATAAACATAGTAAAGTATACTATGGGCGAAATGCGTCCTATTGACGAACTGCCCATTGATTAAAGGAGCATTTTGATATGGCGAACAATGACAGAAAATTCCCTGAAGGCTATGAGTTTCCGCTCCACGTCTTCCACGAGGGAACAAACTATGTTGCATACGAATTCTTCGGCGCACATAAAGGCAAAAAGGACGGTAAGGACGGTGTTTTCTTCCGTGTATGGGCACCACATGCGAAATCGGTTTCATTAGTCGGTGATTTCAATGACTGGGACAGAAACCGCAACCCTATGGAACAGCTTGCTGACCCGTCTGTATGGGAAATTTTCCTTACTGATGTTGAACAGTATTTTACTTATAAGTATAGTATCGAAACTTCCCACAGAAGTATTGTTATGAAGTCTGACCCGTATGGTACTCATATGGAAACACGTCCTAACACTGCTACAAAATATTTCGATATTGACGGCTACAAGTGGAATGACGCAAAGTGGTTCAAGGACAGGGATTCCAAGAATATTTACCAGAGTGCTGTAAATATCTACGAGGCTCACCTCGGTTCCTGGCGTACATACGAAAACGGCGAGCCTTTCAGCTACGTTAAGTTTGCTGAGGAGATGATTCCGTATCTTCAGGATCTGGGCTACACTCACATTGAGCTTATGCCCCTTGCTGAATATCCCTTCGACGGTTCCTGGGGTTATCAGGTAATCGGTTATTATGCACCGACTTCCCGTTACGGTACTCCTGAGGACATGATGAAAATGGTGGATATGTTCCATCAGGCAGGCATTGGTGTAATCCTCGACTGGGTACCTGCTCACTTTCCTAAGGACGCTGCAGGCCTTTTTGAATTCGACGGCGACTGCCTGTACGAATACACTGACCCGCTCAAGAAGGAGCATATGTCCTGGGGTACGAGAGTATTCGACTTCGGCAGACCTGAGGTTCAGTCCTTCCTGATTTCAAACGCTGTTTACTGGCTTGAAAAATACCATATCGACGGTCTGAGAGTTGACGCTGTTGCTTCAATGCTCTATCTTGACTATGACCGCCGTGAATGGCGTCCTAACAAGGACGGCGGCAACGAGAACTACGAGGCTATCGAATTCCTCCGCAAGCTCAATACTGCTGTTTTCGGACGCTGCGGCAACATCCTTATGATTGCTGAAGAATCTACAGCCTGGCCGCTTGTTACAAAGCCTGCCGACGTTGGCGGACTCGGCTTCAACTTCAAGTGGAACATGGGCTGGATGAACGATATGCTGGACTATATGAAGATGGACCCTATCTTCCGTGCAAACAACCACGGCAAGCTTACTTTCTCATTCTTCTACAGCTTCAGTGAAAACTATATTCTTCCGATTTCTCACGATGAGGTTGTTCACGGCAAGGCTTCGCTGTTCAACAAGATGAGCGGCAGAAGTATGGAAGAAAAGTTTGCTTCCCTCCGTGCATTCCTTGCGTATATGTTTGCTCACCCGGGCAAGAAGCTCAACTTCATGGGTACTGAATTTGCTCAGGTTATCGAATGGAACTACAAGCAGGGTCTTGACTGGCTGCTTCTCGATTACGAAACACACCGCAAGACTCTCGACTTCAACCGTGACCTGAACAAGCTTTATCTTGCAAATTCACCGCTGTGGGAAAATGATGAGTCCTGGGAAGGTTTCTCCTGGATTTGTCACGATGACTACATGCAGAGTATCATTTCCTTCCGTCGTATCGACAGAAGCGGAAATGAAATCATTGCTGTTTGTAACTTCGTTCCTGTCGGCAGAGATAACTACCGTATAGGTGTTCCTTATGAGGGAACCTACGAGCAGATTCTCTGTACAGATGACGAAAAGTACGGCGGTACAGGTGTTGTCAAGAACGGCAAGGTAAAGGCTGAGGATTACTCAATGCACGGCTATGAGCAGTCCATCGTTATTGACATTCCGCCTATGAGCGTAATGTACTTCAAGTGCACACCTAAGAAAAAACGTGCTCCAAAGGCAAAGCCCGACGCAAATGCGTCTGCTGATAAGAAGACAACCACCAAGACTGCTTCCAAGAAAACTGCTTCCAAGAGTTCTGCAAAGACTTCTTCCAAGACAGCTTCAAAGAGCAGCAAGTCCACAGGTGCTGCAAAGGAGGCGAAGGGTGCAAAATCCACTGCGGCTAAAAAGCCTGCTGCAAAATCTCCGTCAAAGAAAAAGACGGAAACCAAAACTGATAAATAATCCCATAAATATAGGAGGATATGAGAATGTATAAAACAAAGAAAGAATGCGTTGCAATGCTGCTTGCAGGCGGTCAGGGAAGCCGTCTGTACGCTCTCACACACGATATGGCTAAGCCTGCTGTTCCTTACGGCGGCAAGTACAGAATCATCGACTTCCCTCTTTCCAACTGCGTAAACTCAGGTATTGATACTGTAGGTGTACTTACTCAGTATCAGCCTCTCGCACTTCACGATTACATCGGCAACGGTCAGCCCTGGGACCTTGACAAGCTCAACGGCGGTGCGCACTGCCTCCCACCTTACCAGACAGCTCTTGGTGCTGAATGGTACAAGGGTACAGCAAATGCTATCTACCAGAACATTCCGTTCATCGACAGATATGATCCTGATTACGTTGTAATGCTTTCAGGTGACCACATCTACAAGATGGACTACAACAAGATGCTTCAGTTCCACAAGGAAAAGGGCGCTGTTGCTACAATCGCTGTTCAGGACGTTCCTCTTGAGGAAGCTTCCCGTTTCGGTATTATGATTACAGATGATGACAACAACATCATCGACTTCGAGGAAAAGCCAAAGAATCCTCGTTCCACATTCGCTTCAATGGGTATCTACATCTTCAGCTGGAAGCAGCTCCGTCAGTACCTCATTGACAATGAGAACAATCCTGATGAAGACAAGGACTTCGGTAAGGCAATTATCCCTAACATGCTCAAGGCTAACGAAAAGATGGTTGCTTACATGTTCGAAGGCTACTGGAAGGACGTTGGTACACTTGATTCCCTCTGGGAAGCTAACATGGACCTTCTCAATCCTAACATCCCTATCGACCTTTATGACCCTGACTGGAAGATGTATTCCAAGAATCCGATTATGCCTCCACAGTACATAGGTCCTAACGCTGTTATCGAAAACTCTATGGTTACAGACGGCTGTGTTGTTGACGGTACAGTTGACTTCTCTGTAATCTACGAGGGCGTTACAATTGAAAAGGGCGCAACAGTTACAGATTCCATCATTATGCCGGGCTCCGTTATCAAGTCGGGTGCTGTTGTTGAGTATGCAATCGTTGGTGAAAACTGCGTAGTATGCGAAAACGCACAGATCGGTACACGTCCTGAGGCTGTTGAAAACAGAGATGACTGGGGCATTGCTGTTGTAGGTCACAACATTACTATATCCGAAAATGCAAAGGTTCTTCCGAAGCAGATTATTTCGGAAAATATATAAGCTAAGGAAGAAAAGTTCAAAAACAAGTTTTTGAACTCCGAGTTTTGTACTTAATTGACTTCGTCAATTATTTTGCAAGCAAAACCGTCCAAAACATCTTAAAAAAAGGAGGTTATGCTCCCTTACGGGAGCATGGATATAATTATGAGCAATAACAGAAATGTTTTAGGTTTGATTTTCTCAAATATGCACGACGGCACAATTCCTGATCTTACTAAGGAAAGAACTATGGGCTCCGTGCTTTTCGGCGGACGCTACCGTCTTATCGACTTCCCTCTTTCCAATATGGTAAACAGCGGAATCGATGAAGTGGGTGTTGTTACAAAGTCCAACTACCAGTCCCTGCTCGACCACCTCGGCAGCGGCCGTGACTGGGATATGGCAAGAAAAATCGGAGGTCTTCACCTTCTCCCACCGTTCAGCCACGTTCAGAGCGGTATCTACAGAGGCAGACTCGAAGCTCTCTACGGCGTTTTCAATTTCATCAACTATTCCAACGCTGACTATGTAGTGCTTTCCGACTGTGATGTTGTTACAAACATTGACTTCTCCAAGGTTATTGACCAGCACATCGCTACAGGCGCTGATATTACTTCCGTTTATGCAAAGGATGTAATCAACTCCGAGCAGGCTCAGCACGCTACTGTTTTCAGCTTCAATGAGGAAGGCAGAATTGTTGATGTTCTTCTTGCTCCACATATCAGCGGTGCTGCAAACATCTCCCTTAATATGTTCGTTCTTTCCAAGGAATTCCTCAAGAACATCGTTCTCGAGGCAGCTTCCAAGAGCCTTTACAGCTTTGAACAGGCTATCCTTCAGGGCAGAACACGTGAATACAAGATTATGGGTTACGAGCATACAGGCTACTTCAGCAAGATTACTTCAATGGAAACCTTCTACAAGGCTAACCTTGACCTTCTCAATCTTGAAAACAGAAACAAGCTGTTCCCTGAAAACAGACCTATCAATACAAAGGTTCGCGACAACCCTCCTGTTAAGTTCGGTATCGGCGCAAGCGTCAAGAACTCCCTTATCGGTGACGGTTGTATCATCGAGGGTACAGTTGAAAACTGCGTACTCTTCCGCGGCGTAAAGGTTGGCAAGGGTGCTGTTGTTAAGAATGCTATCCTTATGCAGGATACAGTTATCGGCAGCAAGTGCGATATCAACGCTGTTGTTACTGACAAGAATGTTACTATCAATGATATGCGTATGCTCACAGGCTCACCGAACTACCCACTTTACATCGGCAAGGGTGCTGTTATCTGAACTGACCTTGGTGTTCACCGTGCTTAAAGCACGGTGTCACCTAACAAAATTTTATCGAAAGGAAAATTTGCTATATGAATATTTTATATGCTGCTTCTGAAGCTGTTCCTTACGCTGCATCAGGCGGACTTGCTGACGTTGCGGGTTCACTCCCACGTGCACTGAACAAGGCAGGACAGGATTGCCGTGTTGTTCTCCCTCTCTACAAGAGCTGCAAGCCTGAGCTCCGCGCAGGACTTGAATTCATCACAAACTTTACTGTTGACGTAGGCTGGAGAAAGCAGTACTGCGGCGTATTCAAGGGCGAGATCAACGGTGTTACATACTACCTCCTCGACAACGAATACTACTTCGGCAGAGATGGTCTTTACGGCTTCTATGATGACTGCGAAAGATTCGTATTCCTCTCAAGAGCTGTTATGGAAATGCTGAAATATATCGGCTGGAAGCCTGATGTTATCAACTGTAACGACTGGCAGACTGCACTTGTTCCTGTTTACTACAACGTATTCTACAAGTATCAGTACGGCTACGACAACATCAAGACTGTTTTCACTATCCACAACATCCAGTATCAGGGCAAGTACGGTATGGAGGTTCTCAACGAGGTTCTCGGTATCCCTATGTACCACACAAAGCTCCTTGAATACGATGGCTGTGTAAACCTTATGAAGGGTGCTTTCGAAACAGCTGACAAGATTACAACTGTTTCTCCAAGCTATGCCTGGGAAATTCTTGACCCATGGTACTCCCACGGTCTTGACAGAGCCCTTAACAACAAGCAGTATAAGCTTTGCGGCTTCCTCAACGGTATCGATGTTGACACATTTGACCCTGAAAAGGACCCTCTCCTTGTGAAGAACTTCTCCACAAAGAATCTCAAGGGCAAGGCTGAGTGTAAGAAGGCTCTTCTCGAAGAACTTCACCTCCAGGAAGGCGACGAGCCTGTTATCGGTATCATCACCCGTTTCGTATCACATAAGGGTATTGACCTTATCAAGTACGTTTTCGAGGATATGGTAAATATGGGCTGCAAGTTTGCTATCCTCGGTTCAGGCGAAAAGATTTACGAGGATTTCTTCAAGGAAATGGCTTGGCGTTATCCTGACAAGGTAAGCGCTACAATCGGCTTTATTCCTGACCTTGCAAGAAGAATTTACTCCTCTGCTGATATGTTCCTTATGCCATCACAGAGTGAGCCTTGCGGACTTGCACAGATGATTTCTCTCCGTTACGGTACAATTCCGATTGTACGTGAAACAGGCGGTCTTCGTGACAGTATCCGTGATGCAGGCGGTGAAAACGGCAACGGTTTCACATTCAAGACCTACAACGCACACGATATGCTTGATGCAGTTCGCCGTGCTAAGGAATACTACGATAACAAGGCTGAATGGAAGAAGCTTGTTGTTGCTGCTATGAAGAATGACTACAGCTGGGATGTTTCCGCTGAGCTTTACATGGGTCTGTACAGAGAGCTTGCTGGCAATAACTAAACAAAAACAAGGCTGTGAAGAATTGATTTTCTTCACAGCCTTTTCTTATTCAAGGAACTTTTTCGCTTCGGCAACTATCTCTTTGTACATTTCCATTACATCAGAATGGTTGCTCCTGATAAATTCAATCTGTGCGTCGGGATTGTCCCCCGCCTGATATGCCTTGCCCGCCTTTTCAAGCTCAAGGCACCGTTTTGAAAGCACAGCCGCACCGACATTCAACGAGTTGGATTTCAGTGCGTGAATACTAATGGTGTAATTCTTCCAGTCACCGTCACTGAGCATACGTTCAAATGCAACTGTTTTTTCGTCATACTCCTCACAATAAATTTCAAGGATTTCACAATACATTTCCTCATCGCCGCCGCAATACTTCATACCAAGTGCGGTATCCAGCTCATTCTGAGGTGTATCAGATTCTTCCTGCACAGCCTTATTCACGTCAGGTTTTTCAATAGGTTTAACTGTATCGGCTGCCTTGAAAATAAGCTTCTCGTGCGGAATATACTTTGCAAGCATATCCTCAAACAGCTCGCCGTCAATCGGCTTGCCTATGTAGTCAATGAAGCCTGCTTCGAGATACATTTCGCGTACTCCCGCAACAGCATTTGCTGTCAGCGCAATAACAGGTACGCCGACACACTTGCTTCCTTCCAGCGTCCTCGAACGTTCAAGGGTTTCAATTCCATCCATCTCGGGCATCATATGGTCAAGGAGAATTACGTCAAAACGTTTCTCACGCATAAGCTCAAGAGCCTTTTTGCCGCTCATACACTCGGTAACCCTGATTTCTGTCTTCTTGAGCAGATTTCGTGCAACAATCAAATTCATCTCGTTGTCGTCAACGATAAGAATTTCTGCTTCAGGTGCAGTAAACGATGCGTGATATTTTTCGTTTTCCGTCTCTGCAACACTGCTGTCGTCAAAGCTTCCAATCAGCTCATCGCCGCTTATTGCCTGCGGAATATATACTGTGAATACTGAGCCTTCACCGTAGACGCTTGATACCTCAATCCGTCCGCCCATAAGCTCAGCAAGCCTTTGCGTGATTACAAGTCCAAGACCCGTGCCCTCAATATTTCTGTTCTGCGTCATGTCAAGTCTTTGGAAATCCTTGAACAGCAACGACAAATCTTCTTCCTTTATGCCGATACCTGTATCCTTTACGGAAATTTTCAGTATGACCCTGCTATCCTCAATTTGCCCTCCAACATCAAGCGATACCGCACCCTCGTGAGTATACTTGACCGCATTGTTCAGCAGATTGAGAATTATCTGCGTAACTCTTACATCGTCACCTGTAAGCTTATCGGGAAGCTTTTCATCAATTGTTACATCAAAACCCAGATTTTTATTTTCAGCCTTGATTTTGACCATATTGACAATATTGTGAAGCATATCGCCAAGGCTGTAAAGCTGCTCGGTAATATCCATCTTTCCCGACTCAACCTTTGAAAAATCAAGAATATCATTGATAATAGAAAGCAGGCTTCGGCTTGCCTTTTTTATATTTTCGGCATACCCAAGAATTGTTCCGTCGTTGCTTTCACGAAGTATCATTTCATTCATACCGATTACCGCATTGATAGGCGTACGGATTTCGTGGGACATATTCGCAAGAAAGTCGCTCTTTGCTCTGCTTGCGTTTTCAGCAATTGTTTTTGCCTCACGCAGCTCATCGCTTTCCTTTGCCTTCTGCTCAACGCCGAAAAGGTAAATTGTGATAATTACAAGCAGAAGTCCGAGCATACCGAATGTCCAGATTACCAGCGTACTTACAACGCTGATTTCTCCGCTCACCTCGTCATACGGAACAACGCCGATGAGATAAAAATCCGAATAGCCAAGCTCTGCCGCAAAAAGACAGTTGTCGCCTGTTTCGTCGTGAAAACGTATTGCCGCAGAGGCTTCCGTACTGATTTTTTTTGCAATTTTATCAGCAACGCCTCTTAGGTCACGTTCCTTGAAATAATCATCACGAGTCAGGTCAAGCACGATTTTCCCGTTCTTATCCATAACGACCATTGACGCATTTTCAGCGGCAAAATTACAGCCGTAATTCTTTGTAAGCACGTCACATCTGTAAAGCTTGTAGAGAACATACTTTACGTTCTGACCGCTGTATACGGGAACAGTAAACATTATCGTATCCGCAGGACCGCATATTACTCCCTCATTGCCTCTGAATGAATCAAGGATTGCGGGGTAATCCGCAAAGTCAACAGGTCTGCCTTCAGCCGCTTCACCGTTTATTTTCAGCACACCGTACACCGTGCCGTTTTCACTGTTTTCGTTGAGGTAGGTTATATATCCGCTTCCGCCGTCTTCCTTCTGAAATATCTCGGATATTTCAGAAAGCTGACGCAGTTCCTCAGAAAGCTTGTCATTGATTGAGTCCGCCGCAAGCTCTGCACGTACCGCAACGTCACCGGTTACACTGTTTTCAACCTCATCATTTATTCTCGAAACCAGCAGCAGGCATACAAAGCTGATAACCACAATATACGTTACCGCAATCATCATTCTGACGCGTATTTTCTTTCCCTGAGGGTTCTTACTCACAGATTACCACCCCGTCCACATACCAGTCAAAATCGCTTATCAGCGAAGTGTCACTGATGAATTCATCCGCACCGCAGCGCTTTGTTCCTGTATTGTCGTAAATTTCGCCCGAAAAAACATCATTTCCCGCAAGGATTTCTGCCTTTGCCTTTTCTACTTCAGCACGTATTTCCTCTGTAACAAGCGGAGAAAACTCGGAAAGGGCGATTGCTCCTGTTTCCATACCGCACCAGTGATGCTGATGAATGTTTGCCTTTCCCTGAAGGAATTCGGTTATTATGTCATAATAAAGATGCTCCCAGTCCCATACCGCCGCTGTGAGATATTTGTCAGAAAAGCCTTCAGCTGCTTCGTTGTAACCAATGGAGTAAACTCCAGCCTCGTCAGCGGCTTCCACAACATAAGGTTGGTTCTGATGATATGCAAGAACATCTGCACCGTCGGCAATGAGTGAATTTGCAGCGGATTTTGCCTTTGCTTCATCGTCCCAGCTGTCTGTCCACATTACATTGACTATCGCATCGGGATTTACCCGCCTTACCCCAAGAGTAAATGCGTTTATTCCGCGATTGACCTCGTCATTTGCCATTGCGGCAACATAGCCGATATTGTCGCTCTCTGTAATCATTCCTGCAATTATTCCTGTAAGATATCTCATCTGATACATTCTTCCGAAGTATGAACTCATATTTTCAGAATAATACTGAGATGATATTCCGTAGAATGATATTTCGGGGTAGCTGTCAATCAGTTCCGTAACCTCTCCCGGATAACCAAAGCTTGAAAGAATTATCATTTCCGCTCCGCCTTCAGCAAGCTCCGATACTGCTTCTGTGCATTTACCCGTACCCTCAAGCACGTTTTCCTTTACCATAAGTTCAAGTCCGAGATTTGCGCACACGGTTTCTATTCCCTTGTAATTCATTCCGTTCCAACCGTGCTCATCGGTGCTTCCTGTCATTACATATCCTATTTTTGTTTTTTCATTATCCTTTGAATTGCTGAAATACATTACAATTATCACAAATGCCGCCAGCAGGACTATTGCTGAAACAATCAGAATGGTCTGTCTTGTTTTATTCTTCATCAATTACTACTCCTTCAACATACCAGTCAAAGCTGTTCAGCATAACATCATCGGACATACTTTCGCCTTCGTCAACCCGCAGATTTCCTTCACTGTCAATAACAGGACCGTAAAATACATCAAACTTTCCGCTTTCAAGCTCTTCCATTTTTTCATCGACTTTTTCCTGAATACCCGTCTTTGCATTCTTACCAAGAGGTGCAAGAGAAACAATTCCGCTGTCAACACCGTTCCAGTAATTTCTTCCGTTAAACCTATCCTGCATACATTCTCTTATCTGTGCGGTATAGAAGCTGTCCCAGCTCCACACTGCCGCTGTAAGGTAGCTTTCGGGGTAATCGCTGCTGTTTTCAAGGTTGTAGCCGATACTCATTATTCCTTTCTCATCCGCAGCACGCAAAGGACTTACCGAGTCAACGTGCATTGTAAGAATATCAATGCTGTGATTGCTCATAAGCTTTTCCGATGCCGCTTCGGCAGCTGCATCATCGACCCATGAATTTGTCCAGCTTACATAAACCTTTGCATCAGGATTTACCGAGCGTACACCAAGTGTAAAAGCGTTTATTCCGCGGTTTACCTCAGAAATCGGGAAAGCCGCAACATATCCGATTTCATTTGTTTCTGTCTGAAGCCCTGCAACAACACCTGTAAGATATCTTATCTGATACATACGTCCGAAGAAGGTTGTAACATTTTCGCTGTGCTCTACACCTGAAGCGTGATAGAAATACACCTCAGGATATTTCTCCGCCGCCTCAGGAAGATATTCCCCGTAGCCGAAGGAGTTGCAGATAATTACCTCACAGCCTTCCTCCACAAGCCCGTCAACTGTTTGCACAAGGTCAGACTCTGCAACACTTTCTCTGTAAATAAAATTTATTCCAAGCTCCTCAGAGGTCTTGCGCAAGCCCTCATAATGCGACTGACTCCAGCTTTTATCGTCAGCATTGCCGTTGAGGATAATTCCTACCGTCATAACGTCCTTATCATCATTATCATAGCTATGTATTGCAAGGATACCGATTATTATTGCGGCAATTATTATCACTGCGGCAATTATTATCTTTTTCATATCAAATCACTTTTCCTTTTCAAATTACATAATTACCATTATATACAATTATAACATACTAATCGCTTTCTTTCAAGTTCGAATACGATAAAATTAGCCATAAACGGTTGCTTTTATTACAATATTATGGTAAAATGAAGATAACGATTTCAGAATATCACGAAAGGAAGACCGCTATGAAGAAAATCCTTATTGTGGACGACAATAAGCTTAATCTCACGGTTGCTAAAAATGTTCTGCGGAGTATATATGAAATTACTCCTGCATCAAGCGGCGCAGAGGCACTCGGATGTATTGAAAATCAGAGTTTTGACCTTATTCTGCTTGATATCAATATGCCTGAAATGGACGGCTTTGAGGTTTTTGAAAAGCTCAAAGCTGCCCCTGACACCAAGGATATTCCTGTAATATTCCTTACTGCTGACTCAGATGCTGAAACTGAAACGAAATGCTTTATGTCAGGTGCCCTTGATTTTATCGCAAAACCCTTTGTTCCTGAGGTAATGCGTTCGAGAATTTCACGCATACTTGAGCTTGAGGATTTGCGTAAGAGTCTTGCACAAAAGCTTATGCAGAAAACTCAGGAGGTTACTGACATAAAGAACAAATCACAGAAGGACGCACTTACGGGGCTGTGGAACAGAAACTACACGGAAGACGCTGTAAACAAGCTTTTTGAGAACGGCGAAAACGGTGCTCTGATGATGATTGATATGGACAACTTCAAGGCAATCAATGACAACTACGGTCATATTGCAGGCGACAGAACTTTGAAAATGTTTGCCGAAACCCTTGAAGAATACTGCGGAACAGAAGATATTCTCTGCCGTATCGGTGGCGACGAATTTGTCGTTTTCGTAAGAAGTGCACGTAGCAAAAACGAGCTGAGCAACCTTGCAGGAGATATTCTTACTGACCTGTGCCGCAAGCTTGACGAATGCAAGTTTGAAACCAACTCCTCCGTTTCAATCGGTATTGCCCAGGCTCCTGACGACGGCACGGAATTCAAGGAGCTTTACAATGCTGCTGACAAAGCGCTTTATTATGTAAAACAGAACGGTAAAAATTCCTTCCACTTTTACAGTGACAAGAAAGAAGCTGAAAGCAACCGCTCAAGCAATGCTGTCGACCTTGATTATCTCCGCGAGATTATGGACAGAACAGACAGCGGAAACGGTGCTTACCTTATGGATTACGATAATTTTCACCACGTTTACAACTTTATCCGCCGATTTGTTGAAAGAGATAAACATGACGTTTCAACGCTTCTTTTTACAGCAGTTTCTTCAACAGGCGGAGAACCCGAAATCAGCGAGGTTGAAGCGGCACTTGAAATTCTTGAAAAGGCAATTTACAACTCACTTCGCCGTGTTGACGTTTCGACACGTTATTCCAGCAAGCAGCTTGTTGTAATTCTTATGAATGCAAATGCTGAAAACAGCGAACTTGTTGCAAAAAGAATAATTGAGGTTTTCAACAAGCTATACACAAGCGGCAAAATCCGTCTTGAATACGGAATTGCACAGATGAAAAAGGGAGAAGCACTCCACATATAGCAAGCCAAAAGGGTACCGAAAATCGGTACCCTTTTTTATTCGTTATATTCAGACGTAATGCCAAGATATTCTTCAAGGCACAAACCGCTTTCATAAACGGCAGTTGCTGTTTCCACACCAAGATAGCGAATATGCCACGGCTCATACATATATCCCGTAACACTTTCCTTCTCCTCAGGATAGCGGATGATAAATCCGTATTTATGACAATTGTCCGCAACCCATTTACCTTCATCTGTATCCTTGAATTCATCGCTGATTGTGTTCAGGTCGAAGGCAAGTCCCGTCTGATGTTCAGAATGGCCGGGTCTTGCAGAATATCTGTCAGCCTCTGCTTTGCCGCTTCGGTCAACATAACGCTGATACAAGCCAGCCTGATAGTCATAGCTTCTGTAGCCTGATGAGATATACAGTGTAAGCCCGAGGTCGTGAGCTTCAGCCTGCATTTTATAGAAAGCATCCTCCGCTTCGGTATTAACACCGGGGGCATAGTCGGGAGGAAGCGCATAGGTTTTGTTTGCAATAAGAATTCCGTCAATATATGTAAGCTGAGGAGCGCTCGTAACGGTTACCGCAACGCTTGCTGAAACATCAGGATTCTGCACTGATGTTACAGTAACGACACATTTTCCCTCAGATAAGGCCTTTATATTTCCAAGCCCGTCGACACTTGCAACGGTATCATCGGTTGTTGTCCAGATTTCGCTTTTGTCGCTTGCATTTTCGGGAGACATAGTTACAATCGGCATTTTGGTTTGTCCGACCTGCAAGAACACCTCATAAAATGTAAGCGATATGCTTTCAACGTTCACTGTTTCGCTGACATCTTCAGCGTCACCTCCGACCTCAACAGCGGCTTCAGTTTCCGTTTCATCAGTTATTTTGGGCAACTCCGCGTATGTTTCGGGGGCTGTTGCTTCTGTTTGTGTAATGGTTTCAACCTGCGTTATAGACTCAGACGGAAGCGTTGCCATAGCAGGCTCATCCTCAATTTTTTCACAGCCTGCAAGCAGAAAAGCTGCAAGCAGTATTGCAATATATTTTTTCATCCCGTGCCTTTCCTGACGGCATCAATAATCAATCAGCTCAATCCCTAAAATATCCTGCTTTGCAACCTGCAATGGTATAGTTTCCATAAAACAGGTTTCAGGTGCAAATTCAACCTTTACCCACTCCCCTTTTTCAAACTCACTCTCGCTATAAAGTGAAATCAGGACAGGTGAATAGTAGCCCATAACATTATAGGCTTCAACAACGAGTGAATATCCGCCGTTCTTGTTTCCGAAAACATCAGTTATGTAAGCGGCATACTCGTTTTCTCCCAGTTCAACGTCAGGAACATCATAATCTCCGCTGTCATAGGGCAGGTTATACTCCTGTGCATATTCAACCTTTTCAAGGCTCACGATAAACTGTTCCCTGATTTCGAGGGGATAAAAATCGTCAATTCCGACTTCCTCAGTAAAAATTATCTCGACAGTATCTCCCTTTTCCACGTCATACTTACCGAATATGTACACATCTGTACCGTCGGGACCGATAAAGGTATCACCTTTCATTCCGACAAGGACAGCATTTTCCTCAACGCTGTAAACACAAGCTTCGAAAAAAGTGTCCTCCGTTTCTTCCGAAGCAGTGATTTCTTCGGTCTGAGCTACAGTAGTAAACTCCGTTGTCTGGATAGTTGTTTCAAACACGATATCCTCCGTCATCAACGGTGTTGAAGCGAGATATGTGGTTGTCTGAGGCGGTTCCTCGGGAATATATGCAGGGCTTGTAACCTCTGTTTCTTCCCACTCAGGTTCAAATGCGGGAACCGTCATTTCGGTAATGCTGTTCAGGGTTGTTTCCGAAGTCTGCACAACGGCTGCTGCCGATGTTTCATCAGAATTATTTTGATTTCTTCCGCAGGCGGTCAGGAGCAGCACCGCGGAAATTGCCGTCAATAAAAAATATTTTTTCATATAATTCCTCCAGAAGTGTATTCAATATAAATACACTTCACGGACTTGAAATTTTTCATAATTTCATTATACTGCAAAAATATTTTTTCTGCAACAGGAAATTTATCTGTAATAGTTCGCTTTATTTGAAAACAGACCAAAGTCAAGCACCTTTTCCTTGGAAAAAAGTGCGGCAAATGCAAACGGCACAAGAATTATTGCCGCAACGGAGCGTCCGCCGATTGCAAGGCAAGCTGCAACGAAAATAAGCATAACAATACCTGCGAGCTTCTGCATCATAAGATTGTTTTTTCTTGACACACGTCTTGTCATTGTAATATTTTTTTCAATGTTAAGCTTTCTTGCATTGGAAGTTGTCATAATAAAAATCCTTTCGACGCATCTTTTTTCTCTGCGCAAGTGTACATTTGTTCTGCACGTTTGTTCTGTTTTATATTATAGAACACCTGTTCTGTTTTGTCAAGGCTTTTTGTCGAAATTTTGTTCGATTTTTTGCACAAATTTCATCGAACATTTGTGTGCATTTATATGCAAAAAAGACTCCGAACAAGTCGGAGTCTTGATTTTTATGAAATTAGCCCATTACTGCAACAACTTCGTGAACGCCGCCGTCAAAGTTAGGAAGGATATTGCCTTCGATAGCCTTGCCGTCAACTGTGATAGACTTGATACCCTTGGAAACGTGGTCAGGGTTTTCAATCTTGATGTTGTATGTAGCACCGCGGTAGTAACGGGAAACTGTGTAGCCGTCCCAAGCCTTTGGAATGGATGGGTCGATCTTCAGACCGTCATAGTCAGGAATGATACCGAGGATATACTGGGAAATTGCAACGAAGTTCCAGGAAGCTGTACCTGTAAGCCAGCTGTTCTTAGCTTCGCCGAAACGCTTAGCGTCCTTACCTGCAACCATCTGTGCGTAAACATATGGCTCAGTTCTGTGGAGCTTTTCGTCTTCCTGATAAGCAGGAGCAATTCTTGTATAGTAATCGAACGCAACATCACCCATGCCTGCGTAAGCAGCAGCACACATGATCCAAGCGTTGTTGTGGCAGAAGATACCTGCGTTTTCCTTGTAACCGCCTGGGTATGTGGAAATCTCGCCGTATTCTACAACGTACTTTGTAAATGCAGGGTTGTTGAGAACAAGACCGTGCTTTGTACCGAGGTACTTGTCAATGCTTGCCATAGTCTTGTCTGTGAATTCCTTGCCGCCGATATCGGACATGATACAGAAGCCCTGTGGTTCGATGAAGATCTTACCTTCTTCATTTTCCTTGGAACCAACCTTTCTTCCGTATGCGTCATAAGCACGGAGGAACCATTCGCCGTCCCAGCCGTAGTCGATAATAGCCTGCTTCATCTTGTCGATTTCAGCCTGTGCCTTATCAGCTTCAGCGTTGTCACCCATCTTGCGGCAGAGTGCAACGTATTCAGGGCCGATGTATGTGAACATACCAGCGATCATTACGGATTCAGCTGTTTCCTCGTTAAGCGGAGCACCTGTTTCTGGGTGAACTTCCTTAGCAATATTGGAAGCTGTATTCTGGAAGCTTTCGCCTGGAACACGGGAGAAGCAGTTGAGGTTAAGACAGTCATTCCAGTCAGCACGTCCGATAAGTGGGAGGCCGTGAGGACCCTTGTTGTCAACAACGTGATAGAAGCTTCTCTTGAGGTGGTCAAGGAGTGGCTGTGCAAGAGCAGGGTCGTTCTTGTAGTCAACCATTTCCTTGAGGATATCATAATCACCTGTTTCCTTGATGTAGGAAGCAGTGGAAAGGATCATCCACAGTGGGTCATCGTTGAAGTTTGTACCAGCAGCGTCGTTACCCTTCTTGGTAAGAGGCTGGTACTGGTGGTAGTTGCCGCCGTCCTCAAGCTGTGTAGCAGCGATATCGAGGATTCTTTCTCTTGCTCTTTCAGGAATCTGGTGAACGAAGCCGAGGATATCCTGGTTGGAGTCACGGAAGCCCATACCACGTCCGATACCGCTTTCAAAGTAAGAAGCGGAACGTGACATATTGAATGTAACCATACACTGGTACTGGTTCCAGATGTTAACCTGTCTGTTGAGCTTTTCATCAGGGCAGGTAAGAGTATACTTGTCGAGGAGAGCGTCCCAAGTCTGCTTGAGTTCTTCAAATGCAGCGTCAACCTTTTCAGCTGTATCGTACTTAGCCATCATCTCGTAAGCCTTGGACTTGTTCATGGAGCCGTCAGCGTTGAACTTTTCAGGATATGGGTTTTCAACGTAACCGAGCATAAATACGAGAGTCTTTTCTTCGCCAGCAGCAAGAGTGATTTCCTTGTAGTGGGAAGCGATTGGGGACCAGCCGTCAGCAACGGAGTTTTCAGGCTTACCGTTGAATACTGTTACAGGGTCCTGGAAGTCGTGGTAGATATCGCCCATGAATGTTTCACGGTCAGTATCAAAGCCGTCAACTGTATCATTTACTGCATAGAAAGCGAAGTGGTTTCTTCTTTCCTTGTATTCAGTCTTATGGTAGATAACAGCGCCGTTCTTTTCCAGTTCAACTTCACCTGTGTTGAAGTTTCTCTGGAAGTTAGCGGAGTCGTCCTGAGCATCCCAGAGACACCATTCGATGAAGGAGAAGAGCTTGAAGGACTTAGCTTCAGCGCTTTCGTTCTTGAGAACAACCTTCTGGATTTCGCCTGTGAAGTTCTGTGGTACGAAGAAAGTAACCTCAGCGGAAAGACCGTTCTTCTTACCGTTGATGATTGTGTAGCCCATACCGTGACGGCACTTGTACTCGTCAAGGTCAGTCTTGACTGGGGACCAGCCCGGGTTCCATACTGTACCGTTGTCGTTTATGTAGAAGTAACGTCCGCCGGCGTCAGCAGGAACGTTGTTGTAACGATAGCGAGTGATACGAGCAAGACGAGCGTCCTTATAGAAGTGGTAGCCGCCTGCTGTGTTGGAGATAAGTCCGAAGAAATCCTGTGTACCGAGGTAGTTGATCCAAGGGTAAGGAGTTTTCGGTGAGGTAATGACGTATTCCTTATTAGCGTCATCATAGAAACCGAATTTCATGTGTAAAATCTTCCTTTCTGTTATCTGCCTGAGCAGAATTTCTCATTATTGCGCAACAATATAGCTTTGACAGCTACACTATTCAAAGACATTATACCATATTAAACGTTTAATATCAATAGCGGAATTGTATTTTCCGACAATTTTTTTGACGAAAAATTTTCAGCTTTTTTGTGCATTTCAATGCAGTACCAAAAATTACTTTCGTACAAGCTTTGTAAGATTAGTATATTCGGGACGCACTGTCTTATATACCTCAACCCCGCGTTCAAGACCGTAAATCTTCAGCATTTCACGGTAAAACTGCTGTTTGCCCGTGGATTTTTTCAGCAGGTCATAGATTTTGTCGGTTTCCTTGCTGTCCGTAACCTCTGCTTTTTCAAGCACTGATTTCAGCACGTCCATTGCTTCGGGAACAGCTTCCTTTGCAGGCTTTTTCTTTGTGGTTGTCTTTTTCTTTACTGTCTTTTTAGGTGCTTCCTTCTTAACCTCAGGTTCGGCAGTTGCTTCTTCAATTGCTTCTTCCGCAACGCTTTCCTGTACGGTTTCCTCAATTTCGGGAACTGTCTGTTCCTCTGCAACAGGAATTTCTTCCTGCTTTGCCTCCTGAACAATTCTTGCCGCAAATGGCTTCTCAAGGGCAAGTGTACGGTTTACAGACGGCGAGCCGTTGATTGTTACACCTTCGGCCATTCCGCTTAATTCCCAGAATGTCTTGACGTGCTCATAGCCGCGGTCGTTGCTGATGATATAGAATTGCTTTTCCTTGCCCTGGCTGATAAGGTAGCCAAGAAAGCTGGAAAGCTGAAAATCAAGGGCGTTCTTACCGCCGCTTGACACGTTGTAATAGATGATTTCAGCGGGACTCGACAGCAGGTTGAGGTGCGCCGCAAAGGACATATTTGCCGCATTTGCCGTGTAGAAAATATAGACCTTGTCCTCCTTGGTAAGCTTCTGCACGCCCGAAATACCTGCCGAAGTCACATTTTCAAAATCTATGAGATAAACTGCCATTCATATCATTCCTTTCTGTTCTGAATTGCCGAGGCAAGGTAGAGCGACCCTGCCACGATAACCATTCCGTCCGTTCCCGCAAGCTCAACTGCCTTTGAAACGGCACTTTCAATATCCGATGTTGTTCCGTCAGCAAACACTGCCGCAAGCTTATCCGCCGCAACGGTTTTCGGCGCAAAGCCTTCCACGCAGACAGCCTTATCCACCTGCTCAGCGATGTAACTGATTGCCGTGTTCCAGTCCTTGTCCTGCATCATTCCGCAGACCAGAATTTTCGGGGATTTCGGCACGGTTTTCACAAACTCAGCAAGCGCCCTCATTCCGTCGGGGTTATGTGCCCCATCAATCATAATCAGCGGCTTGTCCTGACGGATAACCTGACAGCGGCTTGCAACCTGTGCTGACTTTATTCCCTCATAAATGTGAACATAGGTAAGCTTGTCAAAGCCGTTCTTTTTCAGTATATTCAGCGTTTCAACCGCGGTAAGTGCGTTGTCAATCTGATGTCTGCCCACCATTGTTGTAGCGTAACCCATATCCTTGTAGGTGAAGCGGTTGCCTCGGTAATCGCTCTGCTCAACTTTAAGCCTGTCCTTGTTTGGTGTAACAAAGGCTGAGCCAAGCTCCATTGCCTTTTCGTACACCACGTCATAAGCTTCACGCTGTTGGGATGTGGCAAGAACAACAGGACAATCAGCCTTGATTATGCCTGATTTCTGCTGTGCAATTTCAGCGACGGTATTGCCGAGAATTGCGGTGTGGTCAAGAGAAATCGACGTGATAACCGACGCACAGCTTTCGTTTATGATGTTGGTGCAGTCAAGCAGACCGCCAAGTCCCGCTTCAAGCACCACAACATCGCATTTCTTTGCCGCAAAGTAGAGAAAGGCAATTGCCGTTGTAATCTCAAACTGTGAGCACTCCGTGTCAAGTCCGTCGATAATCGGCTTCATCAGCGTTACAATTTCGGTTAATTCGTTGTCGGAAATATTCACCCCGTCAATGCGTATTCTGTCGTTGTAGACGTAGATATACGGTGAGGTGAATTCCCCTGTCCTGTAGCCTGCGCTTGTCAGCGCACCTGCAATCATACGCACGGTTGAGCCTTTTCCGTTTGTACCTGCCACGTGGACAAATTTCAGCTTTTCCTGCGGATTGCCCAGCGCACGCATTATCTTTGCAAATCTGAGCAGATTTTTCACAGGCTTGCCAAGCTTTGAAAAGCTGTTCAGATAGTTCATTGTTTCTTTTATATCCATATTTTATTCCAATCCATAAAAATAGTATGCACCGTTTTTCGTATTTCCTTCATAAGGAATATTATCAAAAAGATTTTTGCCGCTTGTTACGCTTTGTAAAATCTTTTTCGTCAGGTCAGGAACGTCATCACGGGTCATCGCCTCGTTCACGTCAATCCACACAGCTTCGCTGTTTTCATCGTGGTCGGAACGTGCCTCACCGCTTATGTATTCAGCCGTAAACACGGCATACCAATCCTTTGAGTTAAAGCGGATACCAGCCAGCTTGTCGGTACGGACAGTTACGCCCGTTTCCTCCATAACCTCACGTTCAACCGCTTCTATGGGACTTTCGCCCTGCTTTATGTAACCGCCCGGCACAATCAGTCTGCCTGTGCCTGCGCCGTAGGTGTGACGCACAAGAAGCACCTTTCCGTCACGGATTACAACACCCGCAACAGACTTGCCCCAGTCATTTCCGAAATCTTCAGGCATATTAAAACCTCACTTTTCAAACTTATATATCATCGGTGTGTAATGGCTTTCCTTGTCCTTGAAGCCGATTTCTTTGTACAACGGTGCGCCGTCAGCTGTTGCCTGCAATTCCACAAATTCGGCGCCAAGCTGCTTTGCCTTTTCCAGTGCCATTTTCACAAGCTTGCCTGCGATACCTTTTCTGCGGTATTCAGGAAGGGTTACAACACTTAAAAGCGTACCTGTTCTCCCTGATGGAGTTGTAACAAATGCAGGCTTATCCATAATATAGAGGATAACCATTGAAACAGCCTTTTCACCATCAAAGCAAAAGAAACCGAATATGTCCTTGCCGAGATGTGCGGGGAAATATTCATTCAGCTGTGTACGGAGAGTTGCTTCCGTTTCAGCGTCAATCTCGCCGTAATCGGCTTTGACATACTCAAGGCGAAGCTTGACAAGGTTGCCGATGTCCTCGTTTTCAGCTGTTCGATACACCAGATTTTCCATAGATTTTTCTCCTTTGTTTACGATACACTGTCAACAGTGCAACTTTATTATATCATATGCAAGCGTATTCTTCAATGGGATTAACTGTAAAATCTTTCATTTGTTGACGTATATATCAAAAAACATTTGTATAAATTGTCAAATTTTTCATTGAAAAGCGTGACAAAATGTGTTATAATGATAAAGGATAATTATTTTTTAACAGGGGGATTATTATGGCTGATTTATATAACAACGAAAATATCAACGTTGCCGAGGATTTGCCCTGGCTTATATTTACTCTTGATGACAAGGCTTATGCGGTAAACAGCAAGTTCGTAAACGGCATCGAAATGAAGCCTAAGGTTGTTACTCCTATTCCTGAGGCACCTGAAGCTTACTGCGGTGTTGTTCAGCGTCGCGGCGAGGTTTACCCGCTTCTTGATATGAGAAAGGTTTTCCATTTCAGCACTCTTGATGAGGAAGCTGCGGATTTCCGTGCAATGATGGAACAGCGCAAGGTTGACCACGTTAAATGGGTTGAAACTCTTGAACACTGTGCTGAAACAGGCGAAGCGTTTACTCTTGCTACTGACAGCCACAAGTGTGCACTTGGTATGTGGTACGATGAATTTACAAAGAATCATCCGTCTTCGGCTGTTCTGCTGAAAAAGATTGAGGAGCCCCACAGGAAGCTTCATGATGCGGCACACGCTGTTCTTGAAGCCGCTGACAAGGGCGACAAGGAAACTGTTGCAAAGCTTATCAGACGTGTACGCACGGACTATATGCCCAAGGTTATTGCGGCAATTGATGATGCTGAAAATGCGTACAAGACAACCTTCAAGGAAACTGTTGTTGTACTTACTGAGGGTGACCAGATGCTTGGTCTGCTGGTTGACAAGGTGCTTGCGGTTGACAAGATTTCCTTCATCAACGGCGGCGGAAGTATGAATCTCCTGCTCCAGTCAAAATATTTCTGCAATGTTGCACGATGCACAAGATTTGATATGGAAATTCTGGTTATTGACGAGCGTGAGCTTCTCACACTTTCCGATGTTGACACAAGCGGAGTTGAGCTTCCCGAATAAATGAAACAATTAAGGGTACCGATTGATTCGGTACCCTTTTTATTTTATGATAGCAGAAATGCCATTGTGAAAACTGCGGGAGAATTCCAGTAAATCGTGATTTCGTTCAGGGAATAGAACTCCTCACGGTCAACGTAGGATTTCATAGGCGGTGTGCCCACGGGAATAAAGTCACGTGCGGTAGGCTCAACGGGGTTCTGATTAGGTCCGCCGATTACCATACCGGGGATACATTCTTCAATGCCGTCGGTTGCTGTAGGACGGAGATGAGGATAGTTACAACGGTAGTATCCGTTGCCCGTAACATAGCTTATCCCAAGAGCATTCACGCCCATAAGCACATCAAGCTGTTTCTGCGCATACTCGGTATAATCCTTTTTGCCGAAGGTTGTGGCAATTGCAAAAACCATACCGTGCTTCATAAGATTCATATTGCTTCCCCAGCCGAAATGATTGAGATTCATTGCCGCACTATAACCATTCTTGTCAGCAAGAAAAGCAAGCCACTCTGCTTCGGAAACATAAGCGCTTGTGAAGATATCCAGCAAGTCCTTTTCACAGCTTTCACGTCCGCAGGTAAGGTACGCAAGCGTGCCAAGTCCCGCTACCGAACCGTAGCCAAGCTGTGTAAGCTGAATTTCAAATTCAAGCATATGCTTCATTTTGTCGTGGTAGGCTTCATTTCCCGTTGCCGCAAAAAGCTCTGCGTAAGCCCAGAAACGGTTGTCCTCGTCACGCCATTCGCCGTAGCCGCCTGTTGTACATTCCTTTGGATTGTCGAAAACAAACTCTGGATTTGCGTCAAGCCACTCTGCTGACTTTTCAGCCGCCGCAAGAAGCTTATCTGCAAATTCACTGTCGTACTTTTTATACACACGATAAGCAAGTGCGAAAACCGCCGCTGTGTCGGCTGTTGCCATAGATGAAACAGGAAGCGCGTAAAGCTGTCCCTTGTCGTCCTCGGGCATTACGAAAGCCGCGTGTCCCTTAGTGGTAAGCTTATGGTAAACACCGCCGTCGGCTCGCTGCATTTTCATAATCCATTCCAGCTCGTAACGGCACTCGGAAAGCATATCGGGCATAGCGTTTGCGCTTTCGGGGATGTTCAGGCTCTGATTGTCAAAAGCCTTCGGATACAGCAAGTAGCCGTACAGAATATGCGCAACGGCAACTGCACCCGGTGTAACGTATCTGCCGTAGTCGCCTGCGTCGTGCCAGCCGCCGCTTGCTTCAAGCTCAACGGAATTGTCTTCCCAGAGGACAGCCTTTGTGTGGTGGCATTTCCCGTGCTTATACACACCTGCATACTTCTCGTCAAGTCCGCATCCGCAGCGCAGGAAGTAGTATGCCTTTGATACGTCGTCAAAAAGCTTGTCGTAAGGCTTTGCACCTATTTCAAAGGCTTCGGAGGTTTCACCGCCGTCTGTACGGAGGGTGAACTTACCCTCGGAAGCAAACTCGGAAAAATCTGCTGTGAACACATCATCGCCCGAATATTCATCGTTGCCGAAATGCTTCACATTGCCCGAAAAAACAGCTGCACCGCTTTCATCAAGTATATCAAAGGTTTTAGCAGGATTAACCAGCACGGCACGCTTTGTTCCGCCTGTGATATACCCCGACTGGTTGATGTAAATTGTCGCCATAACTACACCGCCTTATTTTCCGTATGGGCTGTCAAACTCCGCTTCTGCCTTCTTTACAGCGTCCTCAAGGGTCATACCTGTGAAGAAAGGCGCATTGAGATATCTGCCTGATTTCTTGTCGTCAATAAACGCACCAACAACAATTCCGGGAATTGCACTTTCAGGAGCGTTAGGAGCGTGTGGTCCACCAAGGTCAGTTCTGCACCAGCCCGGATCGGTGAGGTTGATACAAACGTCTGTACCCTCAACAGTTGAACCAAGGTCGATCGTGATTTTATCAAGAGCCGCCTTACTTGCGGAGTAGCCTGCCTGCTGTGGTTCAAGGCGGATACCGCTTGTTGTGTTGAGAATTCTGCCGAAGCCGTTTGCAATCATCTTAGGCATAAAGTGGTAGCAGATCATTGCAGGAGCAATTGTATTGATTTTGAAGCTTTCTGTGTAGTCGGAAACAGGTGTCTTGAAATACTCGTTTCTGTAAGCAATCTGCAGGCCTGCGTTGTTCAGCACGATATCAACGGTCATACCGAGAGCGTCGATTTCAGCCAGCATCTTTTCAACAGCGTCAAGGTCGGAAAGCTCAGCTGCAACAGCGTAAGCTTCAACACCGAGAGCCTTTACTTCAGCGAGCACCTTGTCGCAGTTTTCAATTTTTCTGCTGTGGAGGATAAGGTTACAACCCTGCTCAGCCATAAACTTTGCTGTGAGGTAGCCGATACCTCTGCTTGCGCCTGTGATAAGCGCCCATCTTCCCTTTACATTTACCATAACATCTCTTCTCCTTCAATTATTATAATGTTGCGTGTGCCGCAATTTTAAGAATTTCAGTAATATCAGCCGCAGAAAGACGTACAAAGCCCCAGGTCTGTCCGTCGCCTACGCCGTGCTTTTCAACGAGAGTCGGAATATCTTCTTCCTTTGCGCCCAGTTCTGCAAAATTGATAGGCATACCGATTTCGTGGAGGAACTTTCTGAATGCCTTAATGCCCTGCTTTGCAGTTTCCTCAGGCTTTTCAAAATTCATTTCACAGCCCCAGATTCTTGTTGCCATCTGTGCAAAACGCATAACGTCGTGGTTCATAACAAATTCCATCCAAGCAGGCATTACAACCGCAAGACCTGCACCGTGAGCAACGTCGTAAAGACCCGACAGCTCGTGCTCGATGCCGTGGCTGTTCCAGTCCTGACTTCTGCCTACGCCGATAATATCGTTGTGAGCAACAGTACCTGCCCACATAATGTTCGCTCTTGCCTCGTAATTGTTCGGGTCAGCGATAACTCTCGGGGTTTCCTTAATCATTGTAAGGAGCACCGCTTCACAAAGTCTGTCGGTAATTTCAACTTCCTTTGTGTTTGTGAAGTAGCGCTCGAAAACGTGCGCCATAATATCTGTTGCACCGCATCCTGTCTGATATGCAGGAAGTGTACAGGTAAGCTCAGGATTGAGCACGGAAAATCTCGGGCGGAGCATATCGGAAGCTGCGTCACGCTTTAACATTCCATCTTCCTTTGTAACAACAGTTGCGCCTGATCCTTCGCTTCCTGCCGCTGCAATTGTAAGAACTGTACCGATAGGGAGAACCTTCTTGATTTCAGCCTTTCTTGAATAGAAGTCCCAGAAATCGCCGTCGTATGGAACACCCATTGCGATTCCCTTTGCGCTGTCGATACAAGAGCCGCCGCCAACAGAGAGAATGAAATCAACATTTTCCTTGCGGCAAAGCTCGATACCCTCGTAAATCTTCGTATCACGCGGGTTAGGCTGTACGCCGCCAAGTTCGCAGTATGCGATACCCTCTGCGTCAAGGGACTTCTTCACACGGTCAAGAAGTCCCGATTTTACAGCTGAACCTCCGCCATAGTGAATAAGCACCTTGCTTCCGCCGTACTTCTTCACGTACTTGCCGCACTCATTTTCCGTACCCTTGCCGAAAACGAACTCGGTAGGGCTGTAGAATGTAAAATTATCCATAACAATTTTGCCTCCTTTTGGTAAATTTACGTTATAAAAACAGCACCGTTCCTGACATTATTATGTTGGGACGGTGCTGAAAGAGCCATTACTGAAGGCTGTACTTAGCCATATATTCCTTTGTAAGATTGTTGAAAGCCTCGTCGCCGCCTGCGTGCTGAGTCTGGATGTACTCGTGACGGTTAAGTACAGTAGGCTTTTTCTGTGTGCCGAGAACGTAAACCGCAACGTTGGAACAGTGGTCGGAAATACGTTCAAGATTGATAAGCGTATCAAGGAAGTTGATACCTGTATCAACAACACACTTGCCTTCCTTAAGACGCTCAATGTGACGTGCCTTGAGGGTTTCGTTGAGATAGTCAACGGTTTCTTCAAGAGGTTCAATCTTGATAGCAAGCTCAGTATCGTTATTCTTTACGGTTTCAACGGACATTCTGATAATTTCCTGAACAGCATCGGAAATTACGCCCAGTTCCTTGAGGGCGCTTTCGGAAAATTCGATATTCATATCGTGGAGCTTGTCCGCGATTTCGATAAGGTTCATCGCATAGTCGCCAATACGCTCAAATTCGGATGTAAGGTGGAGAAGCTCTGTTACACGGCGGTTTTCGTAGTCGGTAAGCTCACACTCGGTAATCTTTACAAGGTAAGCATTGAGACGGTCCTCCATAACGTCGAGGGCTTCTTCATTATCTTTAAGATGTGCAGACTCGGTATCGCTGTATTCGTCCTTATTGAACAGCTTTCTCATACCGATGAAGTTCTGATGCGCCATACGTCCCATATCAATTACAGAATTGCTTGCCTGCTGAATAGCAAGTGCAGGGGACTTAAGAAGACGTTCGTCGAGAGTATTGAACACGATTTCCTTTTCTTCGCTGTCAATGCCTTCCTTGATTTCCTTATCACGGATTGTTGCGCAAGCAAGCTTTTCAAGAAGTCCTGTGAACGGAAGGAGAAGAAGTGTTACAACAATGTTGAAAAGTGTATGGAAGTTAGCAATGCCGCCCATATCAATCGGGTCATCCCAGAATTCAAAGCCGATAACTGCCTTGATCGTGTATACACCAACAAGGAAAATACATGTACCGATAACGTTGAAATAAAGATGTACCATAGCGGTTCTCTTTGCATTCTTTGAAGCACCGACAGAAGATATGAGAGAGGTTACGCAGGTACCGATGTTCTGACCCATAATAATCGGGAAAGCAGCGGAAAATTTAAGGATACCTGTTGCGGAAATAGCCTGAAGAATACCAACGGAAGCGGAAGAACTCTGAATGAGTGCTGTTACGCCAGCACCTGCAAGTACACCGAGGATAGGATTGGAAAGAGTTGCAAACAGTGTTCTGAACGCTTCAAGCTCTGCAAGAGGCTTAACTGCGTCGCTCATTGAAAGCATACCGCTGAAAAGAATGCCCAGACCGATAAGAGTTTCGCCTACATTTTTCTTAACATCGCTTTTAGCAATCATATAAATAAGCAGACCTGCAAGAGCAATCATCGGAGCAAGGTTCTTAGGAGTAATAAACTCCATCACAATACCTACGTTCGGATTATTTTCAAGGTCACCGAGACGGAGAATCTGACCTGTGATTGTTGTACCGATATTTGCGCCCATAATTACGCCGATAGCTGAACGAAGCTTCAAAATACCTGCGTTAACCATACCAACGATAATAACGGTTGTTGCGGATGAACTCTGTATTGCGGCAGTTACAACCGCACCGAGAAGAACGCTTTTGAATACATTGCTTGTAAGGCTGGAAAGTATTTTCTCCAGCTTGCCGCCTGCAATTTTTTCAAGGCCGTTGCCAAGCATTGTCATACCGTAGATAAAAAGTGCAAGACCACCGAAGGCCTGAATTGCGGTAAATAAGATATCTGTTCCTGTCATATTTGATTTTCCTTTCCTTTACGGCTTTTCTGCCGCGGTCTTTCCGACACCTGTCGGAACAATCACTCTCATTTTTTTCACATACACATTCATTATAGCAATAAGCAAAAAACAATAAAAGTACAATTTATGACAAGATTATTTTTCTCGCTTTTGCACAAACTTGACAAATATGCAGCAAAGATTTTTGATATCTATTACAAAAACAAGCAAAAATATTATTCCCCTGTCTTTTAAAATTGTTCGCCATATATCTTGATTATTAGAGCATAAATATGGTATAATAAAAGATAATATTTATTTTTGATGCTGAAAGGAACCGCCGTTATTTTCCTCAATGCAATGATACGTTTGCACATTATACAAGGCGGTAGGATTGTTTATGAAGAAATGGACTATCGGCAAGCCTGACCCTAAGGCTGTCGACACTCTTTCAAAGCAAGGCGGTCTTTCCGCTGTATGTGCGGGAGTTCTTGCTTCGAGAGGAATTGATACAATTGAAAAAGCTGCTGAATTCTTCAATCAGCAGGAGGGCGGAAATCAGCTTTCCGACCCGTTCCTTATCCGTGATATGCAGGAAGCCGCTGACGCACTTCTTACAGCAATTGACGAGGGCAAGCGTATCTGCGTTTACGGTGACTATGACTGCGACGGAATAACCGCAACTGCTGTTCTTTACTCATATCTTGAATGTATGGGCGGCAATGTGGAATACTACATAAATCAGCGAAGCGAAGGCTACGGTCTTTGCAAGGACGCTGTAAGACGTCTTGCGGAAAGCGGTGTTGAACTTATCGTTACCGTTGACAACGGTATTTCCGCAATCGAAGAAGCAAAGCTTGTTGCTGAGCTTGGTATGGAGCTTGTTATCACAGACCACCACCAGCCGGGAGAGGAGCTTCCCGAGGCGGTTGCTGTTGTTGACCCGCACCGTGCTGACGATTTGTCACCGTTCAAGGATTTGTGCGGCTGCGGAGTTGCACTGAAGCTTATTGCGGCTATGGACGGCGGAGATTACAGCTCGGCAATGGAACAGTTCTCCGACCTTGCGGCAATTGCAACGGTTGCGGATATTGTTCCGCTTAAAGGCGAAAACAGAGAAATTGTCCGTCAGGGACTGAAATATCTTGAAAACACGGAAAATATGGGATTACAGGCGCTTATGGCTGTTGCGGGAGTGAAAATTCCTGTCACATCAACAAATGCCGCATTTTCCATTGCACCACGTATAAACGCTTCGGGACGCTTCGGCTCGGCAAGTGAAGCAGTTGACCTGCTTCTTTGTGAAGACCCTGAGGAAGCTGACGCTATGGCAAACCGCCTCAATCAGCTCAACAACGAGCGCCGCAAGACAGAGACGGACATTATGGACGAAATCAAGGCTTCAATCCTTGCAAAGCCTGAAATTCTCAACAAACGTGTGCTGTTTCTCTACGGTGAAGGCTGGCATCACGGCGTAATCGGAATTGTTGCAGCAAAGCTTGTGGAGCGCTTCGGCAAGCCTGTTTTTATTCTTTCCGATGACGGCGATTACGCAAGAGGCTCGGCACGTTCCATTGAAGGCTTCTCAGTTCATAAGGCACTGACGGCTTGTGCTGACGTGCTGACAAAATTCGGCGGACACAGCGGTGCAGGCGGCTTCTCGCTTTTGAAATCCGATATAGATAATTTTGACAATGCTTTACAGAAATATGCGGCGGAGAATTTCGCGTCAATGCCCGTGCTTACACTTCACGCCGACAAGCTTATCACACCTCAGGAGCTTTCCGTTGAAAGTATCACTTCCCTTTCAAGGCTTGAGCCCTGCGGCGAGGGCAACCCTCAACCGCTTTTTGCAATGCTTTCGGTACGGCTTCTTGACTTTGCAGCACTATCAGGCGGCACACACACAAAGCTGAAGCTTACATACGGAAACAGCGGCTTTTACGGACTTATGTTCGGTATGAAAACCACTGAATTTCCTTACAAGGCGGGAGATATTCTCGATATTCTTGCGTACCCCGAAATAAACACATTCGGAGGAAACACCTCAGTAAACATAAGAATTGCTGACCTGCGAAAAAGCGGTATTCAGCAGCAGAAATATTTTGCCGCAAAGGACGCTTACGAAAAATATAAGCGCGGCGAGGGTGCTGAAAAGGCACTTATCCCGCGAATTGTTCCCGACAGAAATGACCTTGCCGCAATTTACAGGGCTGTAACGGAAAATACGGTTTCCTTTGACTCAGTATACTCTGCGGTACATTCCGACGCAATCAACTACTGCAAGTTCCGTCTTGCGCTTGATATATTTGAGGAACTGGGGCTTTTTGCCGTTGACCGCTACTGCGAAACGGTAAGCCGTATTCCTGCCAAAACAAAGGTTGACCTTGACAGCTCGGCAATTCTTGCTGAACTGAAAAATTTGCTTTAATCCCAAAAGGAGAACTTGTTATGCGACTGAAATCTGAAACTGTATGCACGATTGATGCACTTATCCAGAAAATTCTGGACGATGACAAGCAGTATGACCTGAGCAAGATTATTTCCGCATACGAATTTGCCGCAAAGGCTCACGCTAATCAGATGCGTTCCTCGGGCGAGCCGTACATTACTCACCCGCTGGCTGTGTCCTTTATTCTGCTTGAACTTGGCATGGACACGGATACAATCTGTGCGGCAATGCTTCACGATGTTGTTGAAGATACGGACACTACCCTCGAAGAGGTGAAAAAGCTTTTCGGGCAGGACGTTGCTATGCTTGTTGACGGTGTAACAAAGCTGGGTAAAATTCCGCTGTTCACTAAGGAAGAACAGCAGGCTGAGAACGTGCGTAAAATTCTGCTTGCTATGTCGCAGGATATCCGTGTTATCCTTATCAAGCTGTGCGACCGTCTGCACAATATGCGTACTCTCAATTTCAGACCCGCTCACAAGCAGCGTGCTACAGCGCTGGAAACAATGAACATCTATGCACCGATTGCTCACCGTCTTGGTGTACGTACAATCAAAGAGGAAATCGAGGACATTTCCTTCCGTTACCTTGACCCTTATGCTTACAACGAAATCGAGCAGATGCTCAAAATCAAGACAGACGAACGCGAAAGCTTTATTGAGTCAATCAAAAAGCAGATTACCGAACGCTTTGCCGAAGCAAACTTCTCCCGTCCCCCGCAGGTCGACGGACGTGTAAAATCCATTTACGGCATTTACAAAAAAGCCTTTATGCAGGGCAAGAATATGGATGAAATCTATGACAAGTACGCTGTAAGAATTATTGTAGACAGCGTAATCGAGTGCTATAACTCACTTGGTATCATCCACGATATGTTCCGTCCTATCCCTAACCGCTTCAAGGACTACATTGCTACTCCTAAATCAAATATGTACCAGTCCCTGCACACAACTGTTATCGGCAGAGAGGGTATTCCTTTCGAGGTTCAGATAAGAACGTGGGATATGCACCATACCGCTGAATACGGTATCGCTGCACACTGGAAGTATAAAGAGGGCATCAAGGGCAAGGATAAGCTTGAAAACCGTCTTGCCTGGATAAGACAGATTATCGAGGCACAGCAGGAAACTGACGACGTTGAAGAAATCGTCCGCACAATCAAGAGCGACCTTTCCCCCGAAGAAACCTTTGCCTTTACACCAAAGGGCGACATCATCAGCCTTCCTAACGGCGCAAATATCATCGACTTTGCCTACGCTATCCACACGCAGGTCGGCAACAAGATGAAGGGCGCTAAGGTTGACGGCAAGCTGGTTTCCCTTGACTATCAGCTTTCAACGGGCGAAATCGTTGAAATCATCACTTCAAAAGACCCCGACCACGGCCCTAACCGTGCTTGGCTTGACATATGCAAGACCAACGAAGCAAAGTCCAAAATCCGTTCCTGGTTCAAGAAGGAACGCCGTGAGGAAAACATCATCAAGGGCAAGGAAGAACTTGAAAAGGAATTCAAGCGCAACTACATCCGTATTCCCGATGAGGAACTGGAAAAATTTCTTGCTGACGATATGAAGCGTCACCACTGCAACACCCTTGACGATTTCTATGCGGCAATTGGTTATGGCGGACTTTCAATTATCCGCCTTATGCCCTATATCAAAGAGGAATATCAGAAAAATTACGATAAGCACCGCGAAGAAATTAAGGTTCTGCCTATTCAAAAGCCCAATAAGAAAAACAATGATGGCGTTACTGTTGAGGGCATTGATAACTGCCTTATTAAATTCTCTCAATGCTGTAATCCATTGCCGGGCGACGCAATTATCGGCTTTATTACCCGCGGTCATGGTGTGTCAATTCATAAAAAGAATTGTACCAATGTGCCAAAGGATATTAGAAATTGTGCCGAGCCTGCCCGATGGGTAAACGCTTATTGGAATAAGAATGTGAAAGAAGAGTACAAGGCAACACTTCAAATTACCTGTCTTTCACGAATTGGACTTATGGCAGAGATTGCAATGGCAGTTGCCAATATGCGAGTTAATATTGTGAATATCAGCACTCACGATATGAAAGACGGCAGAACAATTGTTGAATTGACCGTTAATGTCAGCGGTGTTGACCATCTTAAGAATCTCACATCAAAAATCGAAAAGATTGACGGAATTCTGTCTGTGGAGAGATAAAAATGAAAGCAGTAATTCAAAGAGTTAAATACGCCAGCGTCACAGTTGACGGCGAGCTTATTTCAAAAATTGGTAAGGGTTATTTAGTACTTTTGGGTGTTATGGATGATGATACCGAAGCCGATGCCGAGGTGCTTGCCCGCAAAACTGCAACACTTCGCGTTTTTGAAGACAGCGAGGGCAAAATGAACCTTGATGTTAATCAGGTTGACGGCGAAATTCTTGCAGTTTCACAGTTTACGCTTTGTGCCGATGTAAAAAAAGGCAACCGCCCGTCATTTATCCGTTCAGGTGAGCCAAATCGTGCAAATGAGCTTTATGAGCATTATTGCGACGAGCTTCTCAAAAACGGAGTTAAAAATGTGGGTAAGGGCGTTTTTGGTGCCGATATGAAGGTCGAGCTTTTAAATGATGGTCCCGTAACAATCCTTTATGACTCGGAAATCTGGAGAAAGAAATAACAATGAAAATAACAGTTGAAAAATTAGTATTAGGTGACCTTGCAACAAATACTTATATTGTTACCGATACCGAAAGTGGCGAGTGTGCAGTTGTTGACCCTGCGGTTGAAAGCGCTTCACTTCTTACAAATCTCGAAAATAAGAATGTAAAATATATTCTTCTTACTCACGGTCACTTTGACCATATCGGCGGTGCAAATGCCGTAAAGTCAAAAACGGGTGCACAGGTTGTTATTCATAAAAAAGAAGAGCCATTTCTTTCGCAAAGCTCATTAAATCTTTTCGTTGATAATGAGATAAAGGCAATATCGGCAGACATTCTCACAAATGACGGCACGGAAATCCCTTTTGGCGACGGTGCTATTCGTGTTTTACACACACCGGGGCATACAATAGGCGGAGTGTGCTATATTTTCGAGAATGACCGAGTAATTTTTTCAGGTGATACGCTTTTCAATCTTACGGCAGGCAGAACAGATTTGCCAACAGGTAACCCTCGCGAAGAGCTTATGTCACTTGCAAAAATTGCCGCTTTAGAGGGGGACTATGCTGTTTATCCCGGCCACGAAGCCTCAACAACCCTCAATTTTGAACGCGAAAATAACCGTTATATGAAAACTCGATTCAGACACAAATTATGAAATTACTTGTATTAAATCACAAATTTCATTATGAAATGGAAAAGCTTGTCCGCATTTTTATGCCCGACGAGAAAATTGAAGTTGTCTATGACAAAGCGATTGACGATTTTAATCTTCTCACCGCGGTTGAAGATGAAATTACAGTAACTGTAAATTTTGACGGCTTTTTTAAAACTCTTATTGCCCCTCTTTGCGACGATAACGAAATGCAGATGGGCAGAATGGTTTATGCACTTTTCAGCGAATATACAGGCTTTTCGCCAAAATGGGGAGTGCTCACAGGCGTGCGCCCCTCAAAGCTTCTTATTAATACAGAAAAAGTGATGGGCAGAGAAAAAACTGAAGAATATTTTAAAACTGATTTGCTTGTAACCCAAGAAAAATTCAGCCTTGCCCGTAGCGTTGCCGACCAAGAAGAACGCATAATCGCAACCTCAAAACCGGAGTCTTTCAGCCTGTATATTTCAATTCCTTTTTGCCCCTCAAGATGCAGTTATTGTTCATTTGTTTCTCATTCAATTGAGAATGAAAAGGCGAGAAATCTTTTGCCCCAATATGTTGAATATCTTGTAAAAGAGTTAGAGCTTACGGGTGAAATTGCAAGGGCAAACGGACTCACCCTTGAAAGTGTTTATGTTGGCGGGGGAACTCCCTCAACTCTTTCGGCAGAGCAGCTTAAAACCGTTACCGATACAGTAAATAAGTGCTTTGATTTGTCTACCTGCCGTGAATTTACGGTTGAGGCAGGCAGACCCGACACCATAACCGAAGAAAAACTTCGCGTGCTTAAAAACAGCCCCGCAGACAGAATAAGCATAAATCCGCAGACCTTTGTGAATTCTGTACTTCAAGCCGTCGGCAGACGCCATAGTGCAGAGGATACAATTGAAATCTTTAATTTAGCCCGCAAAATCGCTTTTAATAATATCAATATGGATTTAATTGCAGGGCTTCCCACAGACACTTATGAGGGCTTTTGCCATTCAGTTGATACAGCACTTCGCCTTGACCCTGAAAATATCACCGTGCATACTCTTGCTGTAAAAAGAGCGTCGGGAATAGGTCAAAACTCACCTAAAATCGCGGCACAAAATGCCGCTCTTGCATCAAAAATGCTTGATTATACTTATGAAAAACTTAAAAAAGATTACCACCCATACTATATGTACCGTCAATCAAAATCAGCGGGCAGTCTTGAAAATGTTGGCTGGGCAAAAACGGGTGCAGAGTGTATTTATAACATCTTTATGATGGAGGAATGTCATACAATTCTCTCCTGCGGTGGCGGTGCGGTGACTAAGCTTAAAGCACCTAAAGGTGACGAAATCGAGCGAATTTTCAACTTCAAATATCCCTTTGAATACATTTCAGGCTTCGAAGAATTAACCGAAAGAAAGAAAAGAATAACCGAGTTTTACAATACATATTCTTATTGAAAGAGGTAGAACTATGGCAAATATCAATAATAAAATAGAATATATCAATGAAATGGCAAAAGACCCTGTGAACTTTATCGTACAGTGCGAAGAGCGTTATCAAAATATAATTGACGGTATCGCAAAGCGCATAATCGACGAAGAGGGCAGAGAAATTGTAATGCTTGCAGGTCCTTCGTCAGCGGGTAAGACTACAACGGCGCGAAAGCTCTCGGAAAGTCTTATAAAACAAGGCGTTAAAACCTATGTTTTGAGTCTTGATGATTTCTATTTAAACCGTGAGGATATCCCTTATCTTCCAGATGGCTCGCAGGACTTTGAAACTGTTGATGCACTTGATTTAGAATGCTTTGAAGAATGTGTGAATGCACTTCTTCGCGGTGAGACCGTTAAAAATCCAATATTCGATTTCACAACGGGCAGACGAAGTGACACACAGTTTAATGAAATCACCTTAGGCGACGAGGATGTAGTAATTATTGAGGGGCTTCACGCGTTAAACCCTGTAATCACCGAAAAAATCGTGGGCAAGCTTTTGAAAATCTATATTAATGTGTCCTCACGAATTTACGATGAAAAGGGTAATATAATTTTAAATAAACGAAATATGCGTTTTATTCGCAGAATGGTGCGTGACTATAAATTCCGCGACAGCTCAGTTGAAAACACCTATAAGCTTTGGAAAAATGTTACCGCGGGTGAGGATAAATATTTGTTCCCGTTCCGCGATAACGCAGATATCAAGGCAAATACAATTCATCTGTATGAATCCTGCGTGTTAAAGCATCAAGCGTTGCCATTACTTTTGGGTAGTGACATTTCAGACGAATTCAAGCCAGAGGCTAAAAAACTTGCAAAGGCTCTTGAAAAATTCTATGACATTCCCGAAAATCTTGTTCCCGAAGGCTCATTACTCCGTGAATTTTTAGGCTAATGCTTTATTATAAGAAGGTGTAAATTTTGGCAGAAAAGCAAAGAAAAAATCAAACGCTTCTTAACGGCGCGCTTATTTTAAGCCTTGCCACAATCATAGTTAAGGTTATCGGCGTTATTTATAAAATTCCTCTTTCCAATATGATTGGTACGGTTGGCAGAGGATATTTTGACTCCGCTTATAGTCTTTATGTTCCAATCTATACAATTTCAATGGCAGGACTTCCCGTTGCCGTGTCTAATATGGTTTCAAAGGCAATGGCGTTGGGTAACTATCGTGATGTAAAGATTATCCATAAGGTTGCAAAAAGACTTTTCTTGATTGTGGGTATTCTCGGCACAATCGCAATGCTGGTACTTGCTTATCCTTATGCAATGTCCGCAAGAAATATGGATATTATCCCTGCGGTTTTCGTAATAACTCCCTCAATTTTCTTCTGTTGCATAATGTCAAGCTATCGCGGTTATTACAACGGACTTTCAAATATGACTCCTACCGCAGTTTCGCAGGTTTTTGAGGCTGTTGGTAAGCTTGTTTTCGGACTTTTGTGTGCTCGCTGGGCAATCGAATACGGTTATTCACGCTATGAAGCAGGGCTTACTGTTTTCGGCAGAGAGGTCGCAAATGAAAGCGAAGCTCTAAGCGCAATTTATCCTTATGCCGCCGCAGGTGCTGCAGCGGGTGTAACTCACGGCACGGT
>CALATN010000053.1 GCA_937891895.1 uncultured Clostridia bacterium | reverse complement strand
TTGTCGATTGCTTCAAGCTGTGAGGTGTACATCAGACGCATAGGATTTATCCACGCGTGAATTGACAGACCACGCTCGTGAGCGCAGTCAATCATAACCTGCAAAGCATCAAAGTCGTTGCTTGTTCCGATTGTGCCGTCAAACTGCTCGCCTGACGGGTACAAATCTGAGTCATAGTAAGCGTCACCGAAGGCTCTTACCTGCACGTAAACCGTGTTGAAGCCCAGGTCGGAGATGTTGTCGAAATACTTTCCGATTGATTTGCGGAAGGAGCTTTCCGACTTGTTTTTCATTATTGAGCTGTACTCCAGATATGTAATCCAGAAGCCTTTCTGCTCACGGAAATTAAGCGCATTGTAGCTGTTTGAGCCGTAGTAAGCCGTAACTCTTTCCGTTTCAGTGGTAGTCTGCACCGTTGTTTCAGGCGGACTTTCCGACTGGATTGTCAGCAGGGTTGTGGTTGTTGCTTCCGTGGTAGTGGTTTCTGGTACGGTTGTTTCAGCAGCTGTAGTTGTGGTTTCAGCAACCGTAGTTGTTTCAGGTGTGGTGGTTGTAACTTCAGCCGTTGTAGCAACTTCAGTCGTTGTTTCAGCTTCGGTAAGCACCGTTTCCGTTTCGGTAATTTCCGACGTTTCCGTTGGGGTTGTGACCTTTTCCGACAGGATTTCGGCGGAAAGGGTATCCGCTGATGTAATCTCGGCCTGTGAAGCCTTGATTTCCGTCATAACGGCGGGGACTTCCTCCGAAATGGTTTTACAGCCAGAAAGAATGATTGCCGCGGAAAGAACAAGCGAAATTAAACGAACTGGGGAACGATACTGCATTTGAACCTCTTTTCCTGAAAACACAAATTATAGATACACAGTAATTATATAACAATATTACATCAAAGTCAATTACAGAACGGTTAAAATCCGTTAGTCAAGGCTGAAAGATTTTGGCAACAATTCCACTAATGGGTAAATGTGTTCATTGCCTGCCTCGTCACGCAGAACAACCTTTATTTCAGGCGCAAATTCAGCCATTACCTGACGGCAGATACCGCAGGGGAAGGTTTCACCGCCGCCTGAGGACACGATGGCAATTGCTTCGAAATCACGCTGTCCCTCGGAAACAGCCTTGAATATCGCAGTACGTTCAGCGCAGTTTGTTGCGCCGTAGGTTGCGTTTTCTATGTTACAGCCAGTGAAAACAGTGCCGTCCTTGCAGAGAAGTGCGGCGCCCACGTGGAACTTTGAATAGGGGGCATAAGCGTTTTCCATAGCCTTGTCAGCGATTGAAAGAAGCTCCTTGTTTGTCATAGCAATCTCTCCTTTTTAATGGTATACTTTAATTATACCATATTTCCCAATAAATTACAAGACGAAAAGGGTCGATATGGCTGATAATGCGGCAGTATATTGAAAAAATTTTGTCCGAATTAACAGTATAGTCCTTGACATAGAGTTGACAATGACTTATAATTTAGTTGTTATTTTATTTTATGAGGAGAAGTATGGCTATGAATAAAAAAATAAGCAAGCTTGCGGCTGTGGCTATGTCAGCGGCAATGTGCCTGTCAGTATTCACGGGCTGTCAGAAGAAAGTTGACCTTCCTGCTGAAGAAACTGCTGCAAACGCAGGCAGTGACGCAGTTGTGGCAAGCGATGTGTTTGTCAACACAGACTGGACATACGGTCAGGTTTCCGCGGGCGGCGGCGGATTTATCACAGGCGTTTTTTCAACCCCAAAAGAAAACGTTTACTACACCAGAACTGACGTAGGCGGTGCGTATTACCGTACAGCTGAAACAGGTATGTGGAAGTCAATGAACTACTGGGTTACAGCTGATGACCGTGGTCTTCTCGGCATTGACGGTCTTGCATACAACCCACAGGCACCTAACGAGGTTTACCTCCTTGCAGGTACTGATTATTTCAGCAACGGCAAGACCTGTATTATCAAGTCCGACGATTACGGCGAACACGTTGATGTTATCGAGGTTACAGATAAAATCAAGGTTCACGGCAACGGTATGGGACGCGGCAACGGTGAGAGAATTGCTGTTGACCCAAATAACGGCGACATTATCCTTGCAGGCGGACGTACAGGTGGTATGATAAAGAGTACCAACGGCGGTGAAACCTGGGAAAGCCTTGATTTCCCGATTACTTCAACAGCTAACGGAAACGGCATCTGTTCCATTCTTTTTGACCCGTCAACAGCAAAGGACGGCGTGACACAGAAGATTTACGCTGCCGTATCCGAAAAGAACAACGACGCAGGCAACCTCTTTGTTTCCGAGGACGCAGGCGCAAGCTGGAAGAAGCTTGAAAACAGCATTACTGAATTTATGGTACAGCGTATGAAGCTGGACAGCAAGGGCAATCTCTACGTTTGCTACATAAACAATGAAGGCCCTTGGAACTGTGCACTTGGTACACTTTTACGCTACAACACAGACGGTACAGTTGACGAAATCAAGCCGTCCAACGACTCTATCGGCGATATCGTCATTCATCCTGAAGACGACAACAAGCTTGTTGCTGTAACATCAGGTATGTGGAAGCTTCAGGCAAACGGTGCTTACGGTGACGTGTTCTACACATCTACCGACGGCGGCAAGACCTGGAGAAACGTACTTGAAAGCATGGAAATGGATGTAAACGGTATGCCTTGGGTTGAAGGCTGTGCAATTCACTGGTGCAGTTCCCTTGCAATTGACCCGTTCAATCCGAACAGAATTATGGTCAACTCTGGTAACGGTATCTTCTCCTGCGACAACATCTGGGACGAAACACCGAAGTTCTATTTTGACTCCTGCGGTATCGAGGAAACTGTTCCTTCCGATATCATTACATACGAGGATTATCCCCTTGTATCCGCAGTTTATGACTACGACGGCTATGTTCACGAGGATATTACCGTTCCTGCAACAAGACATCAGGATATGATCGGTTCGACAACAAGTATCACAATTGCTGCACAGAACAGGGATTACTGGGCAAAGGTAGGCGGCGACGAAAAGACACTTGCACTTACTTACTCCACAGACGCAGGCAAGACCTGGAACAAGGTTACAAACTGCCCTGACCCTGCAAAGACTCTGTTCAAGGGTAAAATCGCGTTTACAGCAGATGGCAGCAGACTTATCTGGAGCCCTGAAAACGGTCTGAAGACTTATTACACAGAGGACTTCGGTGCAACTTGGAGCGAGGTGAGCGGTATTGTGGGAAGCAATATTTACCTTATCGGTGACCCGAACAATGCAAATTACGTTTACGGATGCGGAAACAGTGCGTTCTATTATTCCGAGGACGGCGGCAAGACCTTCAAGAGAAATTCCACAATTTCTCCAAGCTTCCGCAGACTTTGTGTTGACCCTAAGAATGAGGGCACAGTTTATGTTGCAAACGGTGCAGGTCTTGTTGTAACAAGAGATTATGGTGCAACCTCTGAGTATGTTGAGGGCATCAAGTATTGTGAAGCAGTTGGTCTTGGCAAAGCTAAGAACGACGGCGACCCGCTGGTAATCTACATCTGGGGTACACCGATGGAAGCTGACAAGCCCGGACTTTATATGTCCGAGGACAACGGCGCAACATGGGTGCAGATCAACGATGACCTCCACCAGTTCGGCGGTACAGGCAACGGCGAGTTTGTAAGCGGCGATATGAACGTTTACGGCAGATGCTATATGAGTACAGTTGGTCTGGGTATTGTATACTGCGACAAGATTGAAAAGTAAAAGAAAAAGGGTACTGATTTTCAGTACCCTTTGTTTTTGTAGTGGCGGATTTCATATCCGCCCTGATATGATTTTTATTCAGCCGTATTTGTCACGTCAGCCTTCTTTGTAACCTTTACCTTGATTTTCTTTTTCACAGGTGCACGGAAGTAGCGTTTAGCGTACTTCATAATCTTTTCGGCAAGCTTGTCGGTAAGTGCGTTTTCATCAAGACGCCAAGCCCAGTTGCCGCCGCCGATTGTTGACGGAATATTCATTCTCGCCTCCGAACCAAGACCGAGGAAATCCTGCATCTGAATTACAGCAAGCTCAGAAACGCTGGAGTAGGCTGTTCTTATCATACCCCAGTTCACGCCCTCCTTCTTGGAGAGAGCCATATATTTCTTGGCATTCTTGCGGGTTGCCTTGTCGCAGGAGTTGTACCAGCCGATGGCGGTGTCGTTATCGTGGGTGCCGATGTAAACCACGCTGTTGCGCACGTAGTTGTGAGGCAGATAATTGCTGTCCTCGCCGCCGAAGGCAAATTCAAGCACGTTCATACCGGGGAAGCCTGATTCCTTCAGCATCTTGCGCACGTCCTCAGTAAGGAAGCCAAGGTCCTCAGCGACAAGGTTTACATCTCCGAGTTCCTCGCGGATAGCATTGAACAGCTTCATTGACGGACCAGGGAGCCACTCGCCGATTTCAGCGGTTTCGTTGCCATAAGGAATAGCGTAGAAGCTTTCGAAGCCGCGGAAGTGGTCAATTCGTGTAAGGTCGAAAAGTCTGCCTGAATATTCAACACGGGCAATCCACCAGCCGTAGCCTGTTTCCTCCATGAAGTCCCAGTTGTAGAGCGGGTTGCCCCAGAGCTGACCTGTCTTTGAGAAAGCATCAGGCGGACAGCCTGCAACCATTGTGGGGCGTCTGTCCTCGTCAAGCATAAACATCTCAGGGTTTGCCCATATATCAGAGCTGTCCATTGAAACATAAATCGGCATATCGCCGTAAAGCTTGATACCCTTTGCGTTTGCGTATTTCTTCAAAGCGTTGTACTGCTCAAAGAATTTGTACTGGATGAACTTCACACAGGTTGTTTCCTCAGAAAGCTGTTCAGCGTAGCGCTCAAGTGCGTCGTGGCGACGCAGACGGATGTCGTCGTCCCACTCAGTCCACATAGCGTTGCGGAAATGTTTTTTCAGCGCCGTGAAGAGAGCGTAGTCCTCAAGCCAAAAATTGTTGATGTTGCAGAAAGCCTGGAAATCCGAGAGAACAGTGCTGTCAGCCTTGTCAAGGAAAACCTTGCAGGCTTTTTTCAGCACTACCTGTCTGAAGCTGTCAAGCTGACCGAAATCGGTAAATTGCTTTCTTTCGATAAGCTGTAAATCCGTATCGTCAGCATCGAGAAGCCCCTCTTCAATAAGCTTTTCGAGGTCGATAAGAAGCGGGTTTCCTGCATAAGCGGAGTAACTCTGATAAGGCGAGTCACCGAAGCCTGTCGGGCCGATAGGAAGAAGCTGCCAGTATTCCTGACCGCTCTTTACCAGAAAGTCAACGAATTTGTAAGCCTGCTTGCCAAGAGTGCCGATACCGTACTTGTCGGGAAGGCTGGTAATGTGTAACAAAATGCCGCAGCTGTGCATAAAAATCATTCCTTTGCAAATAATTTATATTATTATACACCATTCACACTTGTAATGCAAGTGTTGATGTATAATTTGTGCATAATACTGATAATTTGTGTAATGCGCAAGAAAATATACCGTAAGGGAGAATATGAAAATGAGCTACCAGAATAATAACCAGAACAACAACCGTCAGAACAACAATCAGAGCAGCAACAAGCAGAACAACAATCAGCAGAGCAACAAGAGCAATAACCGTGCTGATAACAAGAGCAACAATAGCCAGAGCAGATAACCTGCGTTGAAACAGCCGCTTCCGAGATGAAAACGGGGGCGGTTGATTTTTTTGAGTGATGTTGGTATAATTAGCGTGATGGTAAATTATAATTTGTCGAGCAGTTGATAAGCAAAGTCATGGGTTTCCAAAGGGGACAGTGTCCCCTTTGGTGGGG
>CALATN010000052.1 GCA_937891895.1 uncultured Clostridia bacterium | reverse complement strand
CTGTTGCAAAAAGCACATTCAATGCAGTTTCCACAAGGTTTCCGTGGTCAACAACATAGAATAAAGTTGAACCGTTATGCGGTGCACAAAGAGTTGTAACACTATTCACATATTCACCTTTTCCTCCTTGGAAAAATGGTGAACAGTCGTCAGGACTTGCCTGAATCTCTGCTTCACTACCATATTCGAGAATGCTTGTAAAAAGTGTAACTGTATTGCCGCCAAATGAATGACCGATAAGATTAATTTTTCTTGTCTGCCCACCGTCAGTTTCTGTTCCCCAATTTTCCACAAGCGGAGTTGCTCGTCATTGCGTTACGGATGCCTTGAACCGTGATAACCGTATTCAGTTCAATAATATGTTCGGAGGACTCAAAGGCTTTTCAGCGGAGCAGATTGCCAAAAGGGTTGCAGACATAGGCAAGGAATTTGACGAAGCCTATGCTGTCGGCGGACTTGTTGATGAGGATTACACTGCACTCAACAAGGAACTTGAAGCATACTGCGAAAAGCTGATTTCAGCAAGTGAAAGAACAATGGCTAATTATCTTGCAAGGAATAATTTTGCCGCAAACCGAGGCGATTACATCGGCGAAACATCCAAAGATGTTATGAAGGAAATGAAGAACCAATACCTTGACCCGAATTACAAGGATAACTGCCTTATGGACAGAAATGCAATCAAAGATATGATTGGCAATTTACGTTACGGAGGTAAGCTATGATTATCAACACCAACAACATAAATATCAATTCTCCGTCTGCTTCACCATTGCAGAAAAAGCAGATAGGAAATGCTGTTTTTGAAAAGCTTTGCGGCAGGTCGGACTCTCTTGATTTGAGCACGATTTTCGAGAGGTACGCAAAGGCTGATGACAAGACAAAGGCTGAAATTACTCAGATGCTTGCAGAAGCGAACAAAACAAAAGCGGATAAATCTTCATCTGTTTCGGCAATTCATTCAGAAATGCAGAAAATTCTCCGCTTGCAAATCAATGGTGAAAAGCAGGACATTGAACGTTTCAACAGCTACTGCGATGAAAGAGCGTACTATGAAAAGCTACTTGAAAGCGATGGAGAAATAATTATTCCCGAGGGCAAGTACGATTTCGGACACTTTGAAGCAGGAGAAACCGTGTCCCGTGAAGCTGTGGAAAATGCACTTGCTGACGTGCAGAAGCTTATTGATAAGCTTGTTGCAGATGAGCCTTATGAGGTGAGCGAAAATCGTCCTGCTTTTTTCGAGGACATAATGTGCAAGATTTACAACCAATACGCTGACGCACTTTCATCAGCAACGGGAATACGCTCGGCATATCTGAATGAGGCTGACGAAAGCAGTCCGTTGTTTGACCGTTCGGGAAGAACTGAGGAGAATTTTGTTCAAAAGGCAACGGAAAGAATTGAATACATAAAGTCACATTCAAGAGGATTGCGTGATACGGTTGAGCAATATTGCAAGGTACAGAAGCTAAGCAATGAAGCAAGGTCTGACGATTTATCTTATTTGTGGGGATTGTTGCTATAATAAGTTATGATTTTACAAAATAATGAGGTGATCTCGTAATGCATTTGGGAAGAAAAAGAATCATTCAAATACTGATAGTGGTAGTAGTATTATGTGTATTTTTTTCTTTACTTTCTATATTAACTCACAAGTATGTTTATCTCAACGGAAAGTGGTACAATACCGACATAACGGAATTGGAGCTTATAAATTGTAGTGATAAATCCATAAATAAACTAAAATATTTTACATCATTAAAAAAGTTGACGATTGATGGTGAGAAAACAATTGATAATATTGATTTTTTATTGGAAATGAAAGATATTGAAGAGCTTAATTTAGGCGATTTTAACGTAAACGACTGGTCAGGACTTTTAAAATGTAAAAAATTAAAATGCTTTTATGGATTTAATACCAACATTGAAGATTTATCTGTATTAAGTATGCTTCCGAATTTAGAGTCTCTGACGCTACAATACACAAATATAACTAATATTTCAGGAATAGAAAAATTACAAAAACTGAATTATTTGTTTTTATCTTGTGATATTTCGGATTTAACGGGTCTTGAAAGCTGCAGCGAATTAAAGAATCTTTATCTATTCGATAAACAAGTACCAAATATGGAAGTACTGCGTTATTTGAATAAACTTGAAAGCTTATATGTCGGTATTAACAGTTCTCAAAGTGTATATATGGAATTAAATTCAATATCGTATTTAAGTAACCTTACAAATCTCAGCTTAATTAACATTGATGTTTCGACGTGTGACGCATTATTGAAATGTGACAATTTACAGGAAATTACCTTATCCCAAGGTGTTGTATCTACCAATGTCGTTACAGAATTAGAAAAAAGAGGCATATCTGTAAATTTATATTAGATACAACGATTCTTCCGTAGATAAATAATAACAGCAAGTATAAATGGTATTAAGGAACTGTTGCTTCCCTTTCTGTGCAAATTTTTCATCGTCATGCATATACAACAATGTTGACGAATTCTACTACCAGTTTGCAATTTTTTTAAGAAAAGAGAGGTGCATTCGAGAGTAATTCCCGACAAATTTAATGATGTCGAGGATTAATTTTGTTTTCTAAAACAACGTAAAATCGGCACTTGCTTTGTTTCATATCTTGGATGAATGGGTTTACTACTTGCAAAGCTGTACAGCGAAAACAATTAGTCTTAAGCCGTAAAATATATTTTATGGTTTAATATATCTGAGGGAAAAAGGGATTATACTAAACGCCAAATTAAATTTATCAGGAGGAATTTATATGATAAATAATATTAGCTATAATCCATATGTAAGAACACTTGATAACAGCGGAAATGTTATCAATAAAAACGCGTCCTTGCCTACTCACAGCGAACGCTCCTGCGCCAACATGAGCTTTCGTGATTTGGTTGAAACGGTTGAGGCGGCACAGGCGGAACAGGTTAAGAAATGTAATTTGGAAATTGGACAGGTTGGGGTTGCTGAATTTAAGCCATATGAATACACACCCGAACAGCAAATGACGCTGGATAATATGGCTAAATATTTTGATTTCACAAACAGCAAGGATTACAAGGAAATGACAGCGAATGAGGACTTTACAGGAATGACGGATGCCGAGAAATACAAGGCAATCTATGAAAAGTATCAGCATTGCTACGGTGAAAAATTCCTTAATGCGTTTGCACTTATCCATAAAGTTGTGCCAAAGGATTATAACAAATATCATCAGATTATAGACAGATTTGATAAAGAGATTGAGCAGGCATGCGGAAGTGACACTGATTTTGAAAAGCTCAGAGTAGAAGCACTTTATGGCAGTGACCTGAACAATTATCAAATCCGTGAGAAAATTCTTGATGAATATTATCACGAGGGTATGACTATTCGTGAATTTATCGATATGGCTAAGGAAATGAGCCTTTGTGGAGTAGGTGCAGGACTTTTAAACTGTGCTGACCCATGCAGAGAAGTCGGTGGAGTTTTTTACGGATTTAATATATTCACTGAAATGAAGTACGACAAATTTGCACTTCGTGAAGCTATACTTGATGATGAGGTTTCTGCTGAGTATCTTGGAAATATGCAGAGAATTTACGAAAGCAGGGTTGCAGCAAACTGTTATTATCACCCTGAATACGGAGCTGTTTTAAGTCAGGTTATGGCTGAATTCGCCTGTTAACGTATGGGGTTGTTAGTAGTTTTTTTGTATATATAGATTATGTTAGAATTTGTATTTGAAAGGAAATAATATGAAGAAATATAAGGTTATTATAATAATTGAAGCAAGTATAATAATTCTTTTAGCAATAATTCTATCCACACTATATTTCAATAATAATTCTATATATAATAAAACAACTAACAGCATATACGATGCTTTCACAGAAACAGAGATTGAACAGATGAAATATTCCAAGCTTGCATGGTTTTCCCTGACAACTGATTTTGATGCATCAAATTACACAAATGTACAAATTGGTGATGAATTTACTATTCAATATAAGCTAACCAATATGACAGAACAGGAATTAGAGGTAAGTATTATGTCAGGACATGATTCCTATGAACAAGTAGCGGAATTGACAAGCTATTCCAATGTAAATCCTGTTGCTACAGGTGATATATATACATATGTTTTCCAACCATACGAAACCATAATTTTAACATCACATATCAAAGTTGATTCAAATGATATAATTCAAGACGGTGCATATATACTATGTTCGTCGGTATTAATTGAAGTATTAAATGATAAGCATCTTGGCTATTCGGATAGTTGTTATTTTAGCATTTCAATGGAAGATATGTATTTATATGCTTAAAAGAATAATTATTGCTATATTTTTCTGTTTTGAAAGCAACATGCTGAAAATCTGAAGAACTTATGCTTCATTCCAATCATGGTTGGTATAATCAGATTCGTCCTCATTCTTATGATGGATACTTAACGCCTTATGAGAAAATGTTAGGTGTGAAATAATTAGGGGTGTTACAAAAATGCTTGACCATTACAGTATGCAATATATTAAACTGATTGTATGTTTATTTTTTATTGTTGTTTCCTTGGCAGCTTGTAAAACAATCGATAAAAATTCGGAAGCGACTGTAACAGAAATAAGCGAATCGAATAATAATTTATCACATGAAACTACAATAGCAGGAAATACAGAAGAACCTTACCTTGACGGAAATGCTCATGTCTATACATCAGGTATACCTTTTACCGAAAAGGAAATTTTACAGCAAGTAACTTCCGAAATGAAAATGGGCATAATACCTGAAGATTGCCAAATCAGCAGTAATGGTTATTATCACGTTAATGCAGAAACGAATTGTCTTGACTATAATTTTTTAACGCTGCCTATGCTCCAAAACGGAAAATTGTGCGGAGAAATGGCATTGCAACGAAAAAAGGATGGTGCAGCAGAGGTTGCTAAGATTGCGTTTTCCGACAATGAAGACAAGCTTTGTGAGCTTCTTGAAGCTAATCCACAAAAGGAATTTGCTATGGTTTATGCAGGAGTATCAGAGTATGCCATACTTGAAGATAATACAGTAGATGTTATTACAAAAACAGAAGAAGAACTACTAGATTTAATCCCAGCATCACTTAGAATCGCATCCTTTGAACAATTGATTCAAAATAAAGATGAAAAAGAATTATTACTTTCAAAAAAATTATCAGCACTTAAAAATATATATGATTATATTTTAATTGATTGTCCGCCCGCTCTTGGCGTAATTATCGATAATGCACTTTACGCAAGTGATTCGGTTATTATTCCTGTTG
>CALATN010000051.1 GCA_937891895.1 uncultured Clostridia bacterium | reverse complement strand
ATAATAAGAGTTATCCTCACCTTTGAAGATAACAGATTCCTTCTTATCACGCTTGATTTTGCCTTGTTTTATCAGTTCTTCTTTTTCGGCTCTTATGCGTTCAAGAAGAACTGATGCAGGCTCATCATCAGGATTTTGCGGAACAAGTTTGCCACGAATGGCAAGGTCGAGGATTTTACTCTTAATAACATTGATATCTACTTTAAACAATTCCTTTGATTTATCTATTTTATCAATGTATATGAAAGCTAATGAAATACAATCTATTATTCTTTTTTGTTCTTGTGTTGGTGGAATAGGAATTAATGAGTTCTCTATAAAATAACGACCAATTCTCTTCTGACCAACTGCACCTGAAAAAGCATTTATTCCGTTAGCTATAAATGAATCTGTCTTTATATTCGATAAAACATACTCTGGATAAATGTAGTCACTAATTGTTCTTATTATGTGTAATTCTGTTGTTCCAGCACCATAACCATTCTTAAGATTTTTAAACACCACTGATTTTTTGTTTTCAAAACAGGGTGTGATTTTTGCTACACCAATATCATTGTCCGCAAAATGTGTAAATCCACTTTTAATACTTCTCCACAATCTTTCTTCATAAGTGTGATTGTTTGCATAAGCTTCTTGAATTAACGGCATTGGTACAAAAGATACTTCCGTATCATCAGGGAGATTATTCCTAGGATTTATGATAAAGGCAGACGAAAATCTACTCCACTCCCAACTTTCTGGCAACTCAAACGGTATCTCATCTTCGATGCATTTTACTGTACCATCTCTGAACTGCTCATAATGTAAATTATCATATTCATATAAGAGCGTGTATAACAGGTCTTAGGATGTTCCTAACGAGTGATTTTACGGTTTGGGGATACAAAGCGTCTGCTCGCTAAGATTTTACATCTGAATTTATTATTACAAAAAGACAGGCACAGCCGATGGAGGTTTGCTCCAAAAGCTGTGCCGTTTTGTTAATGAATAAATCGATTTTTATGTTTTATATTTAATATTTTTAAGTCGGTTGATAAAGAAAATCCACGACTATCACTAATAAATCAGTGATAGTCGTGGCTTTAATTACATCTTATCTATTAATGCAAAGACAACAGCTTGTTGTTCATCGGTGAGTCTTGCCCAACGTTCCAGCAACTCTTTCTGAGAGTTGGTCAGGGAAACAGGAGTGTCACCCTCTGCGAACAATTGAGATAAAGTTATACCGAAGGCACCACAGATTTTTTCAAGAGAAGGTATCGTTGGCACCATATTTTTACGATACCAAGAGGAAATTGTGGACTGAGGTAAGCCCGATTTTTCAGCAAGCTGATATTCTGTCCAGCCTCTTTCTTCACGATATGTAGTTATGGTTGCAAGTATATCTTTCACTACAATAACACCCCTTTGTACTTGTGTTCTTCGTAAATTATACTTTGATAAAGCGTTGTAATTTAATCATTTATATCGTATAATTTTAACGATATACACAATTAGTGTTTAACAACGTTAGGGGTGGAGTTAATGAATGTATTTACTGTCAGCTTTTTCGGTCACAGACATATTGATGAGCCGCTTGCAATAGAAGAACAACTCGAAAAAATTATTAGAGAAATTATTAGCACAAAAGATTACGTTGAATTTTTGATAGGTCGTGATGGAGAATTTGACCAACTTGTGTCATCAGCTGTACGCAGATGTAAGAAAACTTTCCGTGACGATAACTCCGCACTAGTGCTTGTGTTACCGTATATGACTGCTGAATACAGAAACAATATCAGGTCATTCGATGAATACTATGATGCGGTTGAGATATGCTCAGAGTCATCTGATAAACATTTTAAGTCAGCACATCGAGTTCGAAATCGTACAATGGTTGAGCGTTCTGATTTAGTTGTGTTTTGTGTTGAACATAATTACGGTGGTGCTTATACAACGATGAAGTATGCTATGAAGAAAGAAGTAAACTATATCAATTTATGTGATGTGAACGGATTTTGATTTAGTTATTACAATCATTTTAAATAGTCGAAAAAGTGTTGCTTAGATACGTAGCATTTAAGCCATTTCTTAGCGCAAAATTTAAGGGGTTAAGGTGAATGTACCTTAACCCCTGTTTGCGTTATTTATGTCCTTTACGGGCGTTTTAAGAGCCTATTGTTTTTAGTATTCGATTCTGAAATAATCAAGATATGCTTTGAATCTGTCCTGAGCTGTGAGGCAGGTATCTATCAGATAGCCTTTCTCGTTGTGCCATTCTTTCAGACCTCGGTAATAGAAAAGCTTTAGGTTATCCTCGATTATAAACGGCACGATGTTGTGCTTGAGGCACTCTTTGAGAAGAATAAGTCTGCCAACACGACCATTACCGTCTTGGAAAGGATGTATGCGTTCAAAAGCTACATGAAATTCTACAATATCGTCAAAGGTAATATTACTTTTTGCGTTGTAATCGGCAAGGAGCTTACTCATTTTATCAGCTACTTCTTCGGGGAGAGCTGTATTACATCCGCCAACCTCGTTAGGAATCTTTTTATATTCGCCAACAGCAAACCAATCCTTGCGACTGTCGCTTGTACCGGTTTTAAGAGTAGAGTGCAGTTGCTTGATGAATTTTTCGCTAAGAGTAGCACCAGCTTGTTCGATAACCATATCGATACAACGGAAGTGGTTAGAGGTTTCTATGATGTCATCAACATTGACAGATTCGTTTTCAAAGCCGATTGTATTTGTTTCAAAAATATATCGAGTCTGGTCGTGGGTTAGACGGCTACCCTCAATGTGATTTGAATTGTATGTTAGCTCAATCTGAATTTTATGATATATTCCACCGCTTGTTTTTGCGTTCTTTTGCTCACGAAGAATGTGTAAAAGCGACGGAGGAGAATTCTTCTTATTTAGTCGTTCAGGCTTTTGTGCGTTTTCAGGTATGCTCCAAATTTTGCCGATAAGCTTAGCATCGGCAATTCTGCCCTGAGCACAATAATTTCTGACGCTACGCTCAGAGATTCCCCATTTATCGGCTATTTCAGCCACAGATAAGTATTTCATAACTACCTCCTTACAGTTTCTACGTATATAGTATACCACACTATCGGCAAAATATCAACATTATAAATCAAACTAATTGTACAAATATTGCCGATAAAATGCTATATAAACATTTAGTAGATATGTAGACAAAGTTAGCGTTAAAATCATCGAGTTTATACGGTTTCTGAGGCGATAAATAGTGACATTAGGGTAAATATACCTTTTAGCTCAATTTATCGAAATATGCCGTTTACGAGCATTTTAAGCGATAGACATAATGACGATTGAATGGTATAATAATAAAAAAATCCTTGAATAATAGGTGAACTATTATGATTGAAAAAGTTGTTCTATATAATGGCGAAAGGCTTATACTCACAAGATTTTGGGCGAATAACAAGCTTTGCCTTTGGATATGTAATCCAAAACAAATCAGCATACCAAAAATGAAGTTTGTTGGCGGCTGTGCTGATGAGTATTGTATTTTTATAAAAGATTTAACAAAGAATGAATTACAGTCAGTAACTTTTCTTGATGGTTCTCCAATAAATTTTAATGAATTTGATGAAATCGATTGACGGGTTTTGGTTAGCTATGGTTTTAAAAAAGAAATGTGCTAAATGTTCATTTGAATATGATTATGAAAGTTTTGCAAACTTAATTTTGTTTTGTCCTAATTGCGGTAATTACGACTTTCTTGAATGTGAATATGGATATGGACCGGTAGTACCTTGTAGAATCTATTATGGAAATAAGGTGGTTGGGATGGTTACCGCTAGTGAGGATTTTGAAAGAAGATATAGGGTCGATTCAGATGTATTTGATGTTCATAGGCTATTGCAATCTTCTTACTTGGACGCTCTGTATGAATCGAAAGATATAATTTCTGAACTGATAAAAGAAAGCTAATTTAAAAAATGTTTATAAAAAACTATTAAGATGTAGGTTTTATGGTCAGTGCAATCCTTACTGGCGTTTGTATCTATTTCACAAGTAGTGTTGCTTCCTTAGCGATTTCTTTAGTGTGTGCTTTAATGGGTGGCTGGATAGTAAAAACGATTCAAAAAATTGGATTCATCAGTATGTTAATTTCAGTTGCAAACCATAGTGTTAATATCCGTTGCTTGTAGCAACGGGTACATTTGAATACAATATAGGCAACCGCTAATGGAAAGGAGGTAGCCTTAATGTTGAGTCAAAACATTAAAACAATCAGAAAATCAAAAGGTTTATCCCAAGAAGAACTAGCTGTCAAGTTGAATGTGGTTCGCCAAACAATTTCTAAATGGGAGCAGGGGTTGTCAGTGCCGGATGCTGATATGTTAATTTTACTATCGGATGCACTCGAAACACCTGTAAGTGTTTTACTTGGAGAAATCATCGAAGAGTCAAAGCCCGATGATTTGAAAGTGATTGCCGAAAAATTAGAAATCATCAATTTGCAACTTGCAAAGAATCGAAACGCAAAACGAAAAAAGACAATTACTTTATTGGCATTGTTAATTCTTGCAATACTATCGATTTTTGTAGTCATAACAGTGGTAGGTAGTCCGTACTTAGGATGGGATTACAGCGACCCCGAATTAGCTGTTGTTGGAGTTGCTTTGCATGCTTTTGAGTGGTTTTTCATAAGATTATCGCCGATAATTCTTGTGGGAGCAATAGTTGGAATATTTGTAATATGGGAAAAGAAATAATTGCAATTATTTCAGATACATAACAGCAAATAAAAATGGCAAACGGCAAGGAGATAAAAAAAGTTTTCCTTGCCGTTGTTTCATTTAGATATAGATTATTTCGTTGTTTACGATTTCGGTTGCTCTGTTACGGATGTTATTCATACTTTGAATCCAGAGCATTGGATTTTCCGCTTTTAGCTGTTCAGTTATATTTTCGTTTTCTGCCATTTGTTTTACGAGGTTAGCAAACATTTCGTTAGCTCTGCTATCAACATTGGCTAAGTATTCTGCATGCTTACAGCTTGTAAGTAAATTATAGTATCTGATTTTGTGGTGATTGAGCAAATAATTTTTATGTCGTTGACCGAAAATGCCGATTTCTACATTCTTTTGTTCGGGTAGTTTTAAATCAGGGAGTAAGTAATCGCCCTGCTGTGTGTAAGTGATGTTAGTATTTGTCATGATTTTTACCTCCAAAATATTCTTTGTCAGAGCTGATTCAGGTCATTTAGGAGGATTTTTTATATTATTGATAGTAATTTTGATTTAAAATCTTTAAATAAAGTGGATAAATACTTGATTTTTGACAGCACTTTTGACTGCAGTTGACTGCATTTTTGACTGCACTTTATCTTATTTTAAGTGATTTCAACTTTTCTTAAAGTTACTTAGATACACCTCAAAACCCCAGTGTTTAAGCCGTTTTAGGGCATTTTAAGAAATTTTGACAAAAAGAAAAGACAGCTTCAAAAAGCTGTCTTTTTGGTGCGAGTGACGGGACTTGAAGGAGCCAAAAACCGTATAGTGATGCGATTTCAACGATTGTTAATTTCCAAGACTTTCCTCGCCATTCGTCAAATAAATATTACCAAAAATCAGATACCAACTCAGGTTTATTCCCACTTTATTCCCAATGAAAAATCTCAATCTTTATCCAAGTATACTACACTTAAATCAGTTTAGCAAGCCGTGCAAAATTATCAGGGCTTTTCAAATCCTGTTTACTGTATTATAATTACTGTATGATACATTTTTAATTAGCAGGTGAGAAAATGGCTGAATTAACAGAAAAGTATGAGAACAAAATTGAAAAAGCAGAAACTTGGGAAGATATGCAAAAGGTATTGAAAGAACTGCCAAAGGTTACATTACGCCAAAGGGTTGAAGAACTCTGTGAGAAATACAAAAAGAGTTTTTCTTTAATTTGCGGATTTGCAGATATTCCCGAGTCAACCTTTTATGCAACTGTCAACGAAACAAGAACACCTAAAAAAGAGTTGATTATTAAAACAGCACTTGCCTTGGGTGCAACGATAGAAGAACTAAACGAATTGTTAAAGCTTGCAAAGCTCAAAGAACTTTATGCAAAAAATAAAGAGGATGCAATTATAATTTATGGTATGAAAAAAGGACTCGACCTTGAAGAAATTGATATGCTCCTGAAAAGCCAAAACTCAAAAATGCGTTTTTTCAAGGAGAAGGATGATGAATAGAAACGAAGAAATCAAACTGGATTTCTTTATGTCACAAATCAAACATCTTGAAGATATAAAGAAAACAGAAAAAACTAAAATTAGTGTTGTGTTGTATGAAGCAACTCATACTACCTGCATTCTGAGGGTGTGTAAAAATCGTAATCTTTCTGCTGTATGTGATGCTTTGCTTCAAGTGAAAAACCCCAATGTAGCACTGGTGTATCAATATGTTTATGCAGGTGGAAATACATACATCCTTGAAGAAATGTTAAGCGGTAAAACTATTGAGGAAACCATCGAGGATAAAGGGCTGTTCTCAGAAATTGAAACCGCAAAAATCATTTCAGAGGTTTGCACAGGTTTAACGGACTTTCATAAAATGCAACCACCTGTTATCCATAACGACATCAACACATCCAACATAATGATTTGTGATGATAATAGAGTTAAGCTCTTTGATTTTGACATTTCACGAACATACAAAAAGGAAGCAAGTAAAAATACTGAGCTGTTCGGAACTGAGGAATATGCATCTCCAGAACACTATGGATATGGTCAGTCTGAACCTCGAACTGATATATACTCTCTTGGTGTTACTATGCACAGGATGCTTTGCGGAGAATACCTTTCGGGTAATCGCACGTGCCTTTACAAAGGTCGGATGAAAAAGATAATTGAAAAATGTATCGAAATTGACCCTAAAAAAAGATACACATCCGTACAGCACTTAAAAAAAGACCTTGAGAAAGTCCTTAATAGAAAAAAGACAACTATTAAGTTGATAGCTTTACTCTTGACTGTTGCTGTTCTTTTTGTTGGTGCGTTTTTAGTTTTTGGGAAACACTTTAGCGGGAATATTTCTTTAACACCTCAGGATGAAACCATAAATAAAATATCCACAGAAAGCCCGAGTAGCATTGTCCCACAGACTACAAATGTTCAGGAAAACGAAGAACCTAAAAAGGTAGAAGTTGCCACAAAGTTGGATGGTGAACTTCTTTCCTTGACTTCTCTGAATGACGGAAGTATGGTGTATCTGGAAAAAACATCTGATGAATATCACATTAATTCTTCATTGGGAACAGACAAGATTTTGCCGACTACTCTTGCAATAGAAGAATGTGAGCTTTTATATAACACTTATACTGATAGTCTTTATATAGTCACTACTAATAACGATAAAGGCTATATTTATTCTCTGAGCAAGGATTTTGAGATAGACAGCAACCCTGTATATAGTGCACCTCAGTCGTATATATCAGATATTAAGGGTATGTTCTTCTCTGATGGAACGCTATATTGCAATGCGTTCGAAAAAGATTTGATTGATACAGACAGATGGTGCCAAATCGGTTCGGCAAACTGTTCGCCCATTGCAGTAGCAAATGATCGGATTTATGACATCAGCAATAACTTCTATATGCTTGATGAATTATCAGTTGATGGTGATTGCTTAAATCAATACGAAATTCCTGGGGACACTTTATTTGACAGAGTTTGTTTTGCCGATAGCAACACTTTGTATTTAACTGTAAAGAAGGATAATAAAAGCTATGTCCATTCTTTTGACGGTGAAGTATTTAGTGAATTTGTTTGTCTGAGCGATTATCAGCATTATACAGATTTCAAGTGTTCGGCAATGACTGTAACCCAAAACAAGATTTGGATGTATGACAGCGAAATTAATGTGATAAAGGAATTTACAATTTAATACTATTAAAAACCTAAGTGTTAAGAGCGACTACATGCTGATTTTAGTGTGAAGTCGCTCTTTCTTTTATAAAAATAAGATGATTCAGAATTTTTCCACAAAATGTAGAGAACGAAGAAATGCCAAATGTTACAATAAATATAAACAGAGATTTTGTCATATTTTGGGAATTTTACAAGGAACAAGTCACCTGCCCTCAGACACTACGAAGTTCCGAATTGATGAATTATAATTGAGAAAGGAGATTTCATATGAGAGGTATGATAGCTATAAATACTAACAAAATCAAAGGTGAGTACTTAAATGGTGCTTACAGCGAGCTTGCGGCACTGCTTGGCATAGATGCAGTTCTGAAACTCCACGGAAAATATCGTGGAACACAGCTTTTCTTTCCCGTTGAGCTTTTCAGTCGGGAGTTTATAGTGATGCAGATTGTTGAGGAGTACAATGGTCACAACATCAAGGAACTTGCCACTAAGTATGGCTATACAGAAAAATGGGTTCGGAAGATACTCAAAGACAACATAGACAAAAATTCTAACTAAAGTTTAAGAGGTGGTTTAGGTGGAAATCAAAAACAACAAACAAAACGAGCCTAAAAAGAGAATTAGCAAGAAGAATATGATAATAATCTTGTTGATTATCATTATAATTATCTTGCTTCTTTTGGGGTTAGGCTTTGGTTTATCCAATGATTTTGGAAAAGAAGCTGTACCAGTATCTGCTCCAGTAACTACTATTTCTGACGGCTTGTCAGCCTATGAATTAGCAGTACAAAACGGATATGAAGGTACAGTAAAGGACTGGTTGGATTCACTTTCAGGTAAATCAGCTTATGAAATAGCAGTTGAAAATGGTTACGATGGAACAGAGAATGAATGGCTTGATACGCTTAAAGCAAAATCAGGGCAGGATGGAGTAGGCATTAAGACTGCTTCCTTTTCTTCAAAAGGTGAGCTTTTAATCACTCTTTCCGATGATAGTGTAATTAATCTTGGTGTTGCAGTTGGAAGTGACGGTGCTGACGGCAAAGACGGTGCTGACGGTATCAATGGCAAAGACGGCGTAGACGGCAAAGATGGTGCAAACGGAACTGATGGTAAGGATGGCACGAATGGTACCAATGGCAAGGATGGAAAAGATGGTACCGATGGAGTAAGTATTTCTTCTGCAAGTATTAATGATGACGGACAATTAGTGATCAGTTTTTCTGATGGTAAGAGTGTCAATTTGGATAAAGTTGTTGGTATGAATGGTACCGATGGAGTAAGTGTAATCAAATCCGAAATTAACGAGAACGGAGAATTAATACTTACATATTCCAATAATCAGGTTGCCAATCTCGGCGTTGTAATTGGAACTAATGGAAAAGACGGTATTGACGGTAAAGATGGTACCGATGGTTCAGATGGAGCTAACGGCATAGATGGTGTTGATGGTGTTGACGGCATAAGCATCACAAAGAGCGAAGTTAATACATCGGGAGAATTAGTTATTACATATTCTGATGGAACAACCGATAATTTAGGTATGATTATTGGCGTTGATGGTAAAGATGGTACTGATGGAATTGATGGCAAAGATGGTCAGGATGGCACTGATGGCGTTAGCGTTATTAATGCTGAAATCAATTCTAAGGGAGAGTTAATCCTCACATACTCCAATAATGAAACTGCTAATCTCGGCGTAGTTATTGGTGCAAACGGCAAAGACGGTGCTGATGGTAAGGACGGAGTTAATGGTAAAGACGGAATAGACGGCATCAATGGTAAAGACGGTACTGACGGAAAAGATGGCAATGATGGTAAAGATGGAATCAGTGTAGTCAAATCTGAAATCAATCCATCTGGCGAACTTATATTAACATACTCTAATGGGAATACCGACAATTTGGGACTGGTAGTTGGTGCCAACGGAAAAGACGGCACTAATGGTTCAGATGGTAAGGATGGTACTAACGGCATAAATGGTAAAGATGGTGTAGACGGCGTTGGCATCAAAACTATCGTAATCAATGAAAATGATGAACTTGAAATCTCTCTTTCAAATGGAACACAGTTAAACCTTGGTTGTATCAAAGGTTCTGACGGTAAAGATGGAATCAATGGCAAAGATGGTGTTAACGGAAAAGATGGCGTAGATGGTAAAGACGGCATTGACGGTGTTAAGGGTACAGATGGCAAGGATGGCGTAGACGGTAAAGATGGTCTTGGAATAACCAAGACAGAAATCAACACTGACGGAGAGCTTATTATTACATATTCAAATGATACTACTAAAAATCTCGGAATTGTTGTTGGTGCTAACGGTACTAACGGAGTTAACGGTGAAGATGGTGTAGGTATCACAAAAATTGAAATCAATGACAATGGAGAACTTGTAATCAATTATTCTGATGATACATCTTCTGTTCTTGGCGTGATTGTTGGTAAAGACGGAACTAATGGTATTGACGGAACTGACGGCAAAGATGGAGTCGGTGTTGCAAAGACAGAGATAAATGATAAGGGTGAGCTTGTAATCACTTACTCCAACGAAACATCTGTTAATCTTGGTGTTGTTGTAGGTCTTAATGGAAAAGACGGTACCGATGGAATAGATGGTATTGATGGCGTAGATGGTACTGATGGTATAGGAATCACAAAGACTGAAATTAACGAAAACGGTGAACTTGTGATTTCTTATTCTGACAATACAACATCTAATCTTGGCATAATCGTAGGTAAAGGTGGTGCTGACGGTAAAGATGGAATTGACGGAATAAACGGAGTCGATGGCAAGGATGGCATCGGCGTTGCCAAAACCGAAATCAACGATAAAGGCGAACTTGTCATTACTTACTCAAATAATACATCAGTTACTCTTGGTACGGTTGTCGGTCTTAACGGCGAAGACGGTATTGATGGTGATGATGGAATAGGAATTGCCAAAACTGAAATTAATGATAAAGGTGAATTAGTAATAACCTATTCTGACAATACTACATCCAACCTTGGTATAATCATAGGTAAAGATGGTGCTGACGGTCAAAATGGAAATGATGGAAAAGACGGCATTAATGGTAAAGATGGACAAGACGGAAAAGATGGTGTTGACGGTAAAAACGGACAGGATGGAATCGGAATATCAAATGTTTCTATTAATACCAACGGCGAATTAGTTCTTACATTCTCTGACAATTCGTCAATTAACCTTGGTTGTATTGCTGGCGAGGATGGAACAGACGGAACTGATGGTAAAGATGGCACTAATGGCAAAGATGGAGAAAACGGAAAAGATGGTCTTGACGGCAAGGATGGTGCTGATGGCATAGGTATCATAAAAACCGAAATTAATGACAATGGCGAATTGGTAATTACATATTCCGATAACACTACCGAGAATCTTGGTATAGTAGTTGGCTCAAACGGTGCCGACGGAGTTAATGGTACAAACGGAGAGAATGGCGTAGATGGTGCTAATGGTAAAGATGGCATTGGTATAATCAAATCTGAAATCAATGCAAATGGTGAACTTGTTATTACCTATTCCGATAACACCACAGATAACCTCGGTTTAATAGTTGGTGCTGATGGAAAAGACGGTGTTGACGGCATTAACGGAACAGATGGTAAGGATGGAATTAACGGAGCTGATGGAAAAGACGGCAAGGATGGCACAGGAATAGAAACAGTCAACATATCAGAAAATGGAATTTTAACTGTTTTACTTACCAACGGAACTTCTTTGAATCTTGGTAACATTAAAGGTGTTGACGGCGTCGGTGTTACATCATCTGTGATAAACACTGATGGAGAATTGGTGCTTACTTATTCAAACGGCAACAGTACTAACTTAGGTAGAGTTGTTGGCAAAGATGGTGTAAATGGTACTGACGGTAAAGATGGTACAAATGGTAAAGACGGAGCTGACGGAAAGAATGGTGCAGATGGTATTGGTATTGATAATGTAACAATATCTGACGAAGGAATTCTTACGGTAGTACTCACTAACGGAATAAGCCTTAATCTTGGCAGTATCAAAGGTGTTGATGGTAAAGACGGAACAAGTATTACTTCTGCAATTATCAACGAGTCAGGAGAATTCGTATTAAGCTATTCTGACGGTAAGTCAACGAATCTCGGAAAAATTGTGGGTGCTGACGGCTCAGACGGTGTCGGTATAAGTAATGTATTAATTTCAACTGATGGAGTATTAACAGTTGAGCTTACAAACGGCACAAGTATTAACCTTGGCAACATAAAAGGAACTAATGGAATTGATGGTAAGAATGGTATAAGTGTTACATCCGCTCTTATCAATAATTCAGGAGAACTTGTACTAACCTACTCTGATGGTAATTCCACAAACCTTGGCAAAGTTGTAGGTGCTGATGGCAAAGACGGAGAAAATGGAACAAATGGTACCAATGGCACAAACGGCAAAGACGGTGTTGGTATTGATACTGTAACATTATCTAATAGCGGAGAGCTTTCCGTTAAGTTAAGTAACGGCGTTACTTTGGAACTCGGAAATATTCAAGGTGCTGACGGTGTTAGTGTTACATCATCAACAATTAACTCAAATGGAGAATTGGTGCTTTCGTATTCCAATGGTGAAAGTACAATTGTTGGAAAAGTAGTAGGTAATGATGGTGCAGACGGTACAGATGGTGTAGGTATTGAAACTATTACTCTTTCTGCAGAAGGTAATTTAACAGTAACTCTTACTAACTCTCAAACTTTAAACCTTGGTAATGTTAAGGGCAACAAAGGTGATAAGGGAGATAAAGGTGACAAGGGCGACAAGGGCGATACCGGCGTTGGTATTTCAGATATGGAAATAGTAAACGGAGAGCTTGTTGTTACCTATACAAATGGTGAAATTGATAATTTGGGAACAGTATATTTTAATACTGATGTAACAGCTTTAGAATTGTTCCCGTTACCAGATGGAACATATGGTGTTAAAGCTGGAAATGTCGATTATCTCGAGGAGTTAACTATTCCATCAACATATAATGGCAAACCTATCACACAAATTCTTGACTATGGTTTCGCAGAGAATACTAATCTTAAAAAGATAAATCTTCCAGATACTCTTGAGGTGATTGGTGAATATGCTTTTAATAAATGTACAAAGCTGGAAACTATTAATATTACTGCAACGAGTGTTGAAGATTATGCTTTTACTAATTGTAATAGTCTGAAAGATGTAACTGTTTCAAATCATGTCAACAAATTAGGAGCATATACATTTAGTGATAGTGTAGCTTTAGAAAAAATATCATTTGAGAATGATAGTCAGTTAGAGAGCATTGGGAAATATGCATTTCGAAATACCATAATAGAAAAAATGTCAATCCCATCAAGTGTAGTAACTCTTGAAGATAGAGCTTTTAATGGTTGTTATTCTTTAACCGATATTTCTTTTGAAGATAATAGTAAACTTGAAACAATTGGCGATTATTGTTTCCAAGGCGGAAAATTCCATACAATTACAATTCCTGCATCTGTAAAAACAATTGGGTATCAAGCTTTTTATAATTCAAGTCTGAAAACTGTAGAGTTTGAAAGCGGAAGTGAACTTGAAGCCATTGATTATGCAGCTTTTTCAGGAACGCACATTGAAACTATAAAGATTCCTGCTAAAATAAAAAGTATTGGTGTAAGAGCTTTTCAAAACTGTTCCGCGTTGTCAGAAGTTGAATTTGAAAATACAGATGCAAATTGGAATCTTATTGCTTATGGATCTACAACGGTTTCAAAAACAATAACTGCTTCGGAAATAGCAACACCATCTACTGCGGCAACATATTTAAAAACAACCTACAATTACTATCGTTGGGAACAAAGCTAAATACATTGTTGTGCACCTATCATTCGCAAATGAATGATAGGTGCTTTTTTAATAGAGAAAGAAGGTGATTTATATACGGTGTGTAAGTTCAAATTTGGCTAATCGTGTTCCAGAAGAAACTCAACTTATGATGTGGTATATGGTTGATATGATGGATGAGGACAAAGATTGGTTGCAAATTTTCAATCTGACCGTCAAAGACGGAGTTCAGCATATCATACATCATCAGGAAGAACCTGAATTCAGAGAGGAGTGTGTATTGCTTACAAATAATCCAGTAGAAGAAAAAGTTTATATTATTTTAGAGCCAGGATTATCAACAATGATATTGGCAGAAGATTATTAATGAAAGGATGATTATTATCAAGTATTTTATGATTGGATTTTTCGGCACATTGGGTATATTGTGCTTGCTTAACAGAGTTAAAAAGGAGGCTAAAGGATGATTATGGCATTAACTGTTTCAGCAGTATCAGTAACTTGCCTTTTGGAAGGTGCTATGTGTGCAATTACGCTATTCTGCACAGGTAAAAAAACTAATAAGAGGTTACTGAAATGATTAAAATAACCTCTAAAAAGAATTTGCTTGTGGTTAGTGATGCTTGTATTAAAAAACACATTGAAACCCAACTGAATTATCTACTTAATACATATATAGAAGAATGCTCCGAAGGTTCTATTGAATCAATCGGAGCAATTTTTTATATAGAAAACTCATCTGATTTTGATGATTATACTCACTTTGGATTATCGTCACCTATAAATGAAGAAAGATTTGAATACATAGAACAAATTACAGGCGGATATTTCAGAGGAATTATAGCCATTGACAATGGAAAAATCATTGAGATTTATGGAGAGGAATCTGTATTTGAATCTATATTGAAAGGAGATTTTTGATTGAAAAATTATAAAGCAATAGTAGAAACTGAAATTGTAACATCTGATGATGGATTACATACATATGAACTGATAAAAAGATTAGTGGGTTGCGAGGGTGAGTGCGGATATCTAATTTCACTTTACCCTACACGAACAGCAGAGAATATTTTCTCTAACGACTCCACCCTCAACCACCTTGTTTCTCATATGCAGGAGTTAGGATTTAACGAGCTTCATATTGTTAATCTGTTTTCAAAAGCTGTAACAAGTCAGCGAGGATTAACTATTGATGAAGAAAATATGCAGTATATTGAAAAACTAATGAGCAGTAAAGAGTTTGCAGATTCAAAATTTGTTATAGCTTGGGGAAATTCAATGCAGAATTCTCAAGCTGTTTCTGATTCCAAAGTGCGTATTTTCAATATGTTTTTGAAGCATTGTTCCAAAGGTAAGCTCTACCAGATTACAACTATGGATAGAAATATTGAACCTACTCCTGCTCCCCATCCTCTATTTCTCGGAATTCGTGCAAGTAGTTCTGTTTGGGGGTTGCAGGAATTCAAAATCCAAAAGCCAAGTCAAGCCATCATTGGTAAAACTAAATCAAATAGCACAAAAGCCAAATAAAGCATAACCCAAAGTTTCTTGTTCAGCTCACTCAAAAGAATTCTACAAATTGTAAAACTCTATTCTAAAACTAAAGTGTATACTATAAACAGCATCAATCATTGATGCAATAAAAATTGAAAGGAGATTTTATAATGAATCTCAAAGTTGAAAAAATTAAAATGTTGGACTATTTTGGAGGTGCTTCTGAGTTTTTAATGCTTTGTGCAAACCACGTAGCATATCAAGAAGAAAAAGACACTAAAACGCCTATGAAAATCGACTGTATTACATCCGAAGGATTAACCACGGGTATAGTTCGTTCAATGTGTGTATTCGAAAATAAGAATTGCATTGATATTATTATCCACGGTGAACGTTGCTGTATTGAGCTGTCAGATGAAATCTATGAAAGCCTAGTAGAACTTCAGCAAAATATGCTTGAATCCGAAAGCGAATACAGCAAAGACGATATTTTATCATTCAAATTTATCAACGGCAAAATGTTCTTTGTACATGTTGAAGAAGGAATGGCACTTGAACTTAAACCCATTGATTATAAAAAGTTTGAGGAAGCTTTACCTTTATTTGAAAAACTGATGGAAGGCTAAAAAGAAAATAAAAACACAGATGAAAAGCCGACAACATTCTCTTGATAGAGAGTGTTGTCGGTATTTTTGTTCCGTTCGATTATTTTTTTGATGAATATTTGGAAAATCTTACATAATTATATAATTGAGATTTGTCGAATTATCAAATTTGAAAATCTAAATGTGTAACATTAAGTAAATATTTGATGAATTTGAGCATATATTAGTTGTGAGGAAAATTCTTACAATTCCAAATAGCGGGTTTATATTACAACGTTGGGGTCTGCTATTTGTTTTATATATACCTTGGGTGGTCAGGGTGGTAAGTGTTTTGAAAAATAAAGCGTTTGGTTTCGTTTTCTCCTTCGTGTTTTTATTTTCACACCCCACCTTTACCACCTGACAAAAATGGTGTTTAAGGAGGCTATAATGGAATCCCATATAGTAGAAATTAAAATTAGAGACTATATCAAATCTGATTTTCAGGAAGTTTCAAAAGATGCAACATCAGAAGAAAAAGAACGGTATTTGAAAAGGATTGGCTTTGAGCAACATCCCAAAGGCGGCTATGAATTTTACTGTAATACTTTTGCTAGATTCTTTCTGAAAAATACTGATGTGGTATCGCTATCTAATGAAGAAGAACTTGCTTTGTATAATCAGAAAAAAGGAGTGTATGAACTAAAGTGTGAACAAAAGCTTGGAAAGATTATTAAATTTATGATGAATCAGGTGCTTGATTTATGGATGCCCAGTCATGAACAGTTAGCCTTGAAAGCGATTCGCAGGGATGTGAGTCGGATTGCTACTGCTTTCAATAATGGTGAGTACATCAACTTGCAAGACGGTATATTAAACCTTGATGACTTTGAACTATATGAACACTCCCCAGAATTTTTAAGTACTGTACAGTTACCATTCAAATATAACGATAGAATGTATACTCCTGTGTTTGATAAATATATTGCTGATATAGTTTGTGGTAATTATGAACTAGAACATGTACTACAGGAATTGCTTGGGTATTGTTTATGTACCAGCACTGTAGCTGAGAAAGCATTTTTCTTAGTAGGCGGAGGCTGTAACGGAAAAAGCGTCTTTGCAAAGCTGATTCAAATGCTCGTGGGTGAGGGTAATTATTCTAATACGAGTTTGTCAGCACTAAGCGGAACTTTTGGGTTGGCTCAGCTCATAAATTCCAATGTTAATATTTCGGCAGAAAACTCAAGCGGAAAGGTCAACTCAGAAATTTTCAAGGCAGTTGTAAGTGGTGATACTTGTGAAGTTAATCGCAAATATAAGGATGCTTTGAGTGTAAAGTTACACACTAAATTGGTGCTTCTTTTCAACACTTTGCCTGAATGTGATGATTTATCATACGGCTTCTTTAGAAAAATACTTATAATTCCATTTAATAAGACTATTACAAAAGAAAACATAGATGTAGAACTGATTGATAAACTTGAGCATGAATTGTCTGGCATTTTCCATTGGGCACTAAAAGGTTTACAGCGACTTAGAAAGAATAATTTTGTGTTTTCTCAATGTGCAGCATGTAAGAGAGAACTTGATAAATACAAAAGGTCACTTAATCCTGTCGCTGAATACATTGTATTCAACCTTAACCTCAAAAGCGAAAACTCTATGAAAAGAAGCGATATTTACAAAGCTTATACCAAGTATTGTTATGACAATTCTGTTGAGGTTTTACAATGTCAGAAGTTTTGGAAACTATACAAGGCGTATTATATCGATAGAGGTATTCCCTTTGTAACATGCAAAATTAAAGGTTATGAATATGTACGAGGCGTCGAATTCGCCAAATAAAAATCACCCTTCTGCCAATTTAGGGTGGAAGGGTGTGAACAAAACAAAAACTAAAAGGAGTAATTTTAATATGAACGAATTTTCAAAAAGTCAATTAATTAAGTTTGAGTACTTCGGTGGAATGGAAAATCTAATTGGCTTATATAAGAGCTATCGTAAATTTATGAAAGAAAAAGTATGTATGTTTAATACCGAAAAAAATAATTATGGTCAATTAACAGATGTCACAATGGACGGAACATCGTTAGCTGTTATCATCACAGCAACTATGAGCGATAATTTGTGTTATGTTGATGTTATTATCAACGAAGAAAGATATTTACTTAAACTTTCCAATGAGGAATTAAAGAGTGTTTTGACAGGCTTGTTAGAGCCCATAGATGATGTTGACGAAGCCCTGAAATTGCTTTTCGGTCAACCATATTTTATGTCTGTTGAAAATGGTTTTGCTAAAAACATGAAAATTATTGATTACGATAAATACAAAGAAGTACTCGAACTAATACCCGAATTTATCCAAAATAATAAGGAGGTACAATAATTATGCCTATACCAAAGAGAAAAGAAGGTATAAATACAAATCCTTCAACCAGACCTGACTTGTGTGATGAGGATTTAGATTTAAGCATACTGGATGAACTTGACGAAAGTAATGAACTAAGCTCAATTGTAAATGACACCAACAAAGATGATGATAGTGCTGATGTAAGTACTCAAACAGTAACTGAAACAAATGTATCTGTAAATGCTGAAATGGAAGAAAATAAGATTGATGAAAGTGTCCCAGAAAAAAGCGAGCCTAACGAAGCACAACCTGTTACCAAACCGCAAAGTAGCAATAATGTATATAATTTTTGCGGTTATAGAATCACCTCGTTAACAGAAAAAGATGCTGAGATTGTAAGAAGGTATAGATTCAACGAGGAAAACATCAGTAATTATTGTTTGGCTAAAAATACATTTTTTGACTATATTCAAGGTAATGGTGAGGATTTTGTATTCAAAAAAGAGTGGGGATTTCCATATAGCGGAAGCTACATCGGCTACATTATGAATTGTTCGCCGAGCATGAAACATTGTGGCGAATATTATATTGCGTTTCTGGCTGATAATTACGATGTTTGTTTATTCAAGTTTACTACAACATTCAGAGATGCAGTTTATAATGGTGTTCAACGTGATTTGGGTTTGACGAGTACTATTTTCAGACAAGCAGATTATTCTTGTTTAAAAGGATATTTAGTTCTGATATCGGTAGATAATATTACTCTTGAAAGCGGAAATGTATTTTCAAAAATTACTGAGTTCAAAATCGTAGATGAAAGAATGACAGAAGTCATCGAAAAACTAATTGATGATATGTCAAGACAGTAAAATTCAGGGGCAGGGTTTCTCTGCCCCGATATGCTATAAAGCAATAAATAATGATATATTATTCTCTAGAAAGGAGATGGTAGCTATATCCAGTATCAGAAAAGTGAAGAATAAAACTGGTACCCACTATCAAGTGAGTTATGAACTTCCTCGTTATATTGATGGCAAACGAAGAAGAACTACAAAAACTTTTCCAGATGGAACAACCTTGGCAGAAGTAAAGAGATTCTTAGCTGAAAAGGAATTGGAATATTCAAGAGGTTCATCACTAAGCCACGATTACAATTTAACCTTCGGAGAGTTTGCCGATGTGTATTTTTCTACCTATACGCAATTTCTTAGCCCTACAACACTCAAAGGCTACAAGTCGGCATATTACAACTCGAAGCCCTATGGCTTGCAAAATTACTTCAGAGATGTGAGATTACGCAAAATTTCACCAAGAAATATTCAGGAATATGTTAATTTTCTCTGTTCCCACGTTAGTCCTAAATCAACAAAAAACTACTTAATGCTTCTCAATGTTATTTTTACTCTTGCTGTTCAAGAGAATATTATCCAAAGAGAAGCTAATCCGATGTTATATAAAATTCAAAAACCTCGTCAACACAAGAAACCTGTCGAAGCGTACAATTTGGACGAATTTAACTTGATGCTAAAACTTGCTGATGAAGATGAAAACCCTGATATAAAGCTTATAATATATCTTGGATTGCTGTCAGGCATCAGACGAGGTGAAATGGCAGGATTACAATGGTCGGATGTGAATTTTGATGAGGGATATATTTATATCTCGAAAAGTCGTGTGGTTGTTGAGAAAGAAGAATATATCAAAGAACCTAAAACAGAATCGGGTATCCGTAAAATTTTCATTCCCGAAAAGCTGTTGAATGTACTTAAAGAATACAAACACAGATACTTGTTGAATAAGCTTAAATACGGCAAAGATTTTATTGACAGCAATTATGTTATCAGTAAAGAAAATGGTGAAGCTTTTAGTCCGAGTGGAATATCAAATAACTATCAGCGATTTATGAAAAGGCATAAAGATAAGATTCGTTACCTGAAATTTCACGGACTCAGACATACCTACGCAAGTGTACTGATTGAAAATGGAGAGAACCCCAAGACCGTACAGCACAACCTCGGTCATGCAGATGTAGCTTTGACCTTGCAAATCTACTCGCATTCATACGAATCTGCACAACGTAATGCCGCTAAGAAACTTGATGAAACCATTAATTTAACTTCAAAAACAGGATAATAATTATTTGCAACACTTATACTAAAACCGTACTTTTCGATTTTGAGGAGTACGGTTTTAGTTGTTTTTCAATAGAAAGCTAAAGATTTACTAAATAAATTATTTGTTTTATATCACATTCTGGTATTCTAAGAAAAATAATGATATAATTAAATTAAAGTTTGTACAATTACAGATTTTTATTGCAATAGTTTAAGGGTTTTATTAAGAGAGGATGATTATGTTTGAAGACGAAAAACAAATTCACAATAGAAGAAGATCGATTTGGTATACCAATGCACAAAAAGAATAAACATAAAGTTTTAAAGACAATATTGCTTACAGCAGTATGCTTTTTGATCATTGCGTTAATAGCCATAAGTGTAGAAAAGACTCTACAAATTTCTTTAGATTGTATATCTGTAAATGATGATTTAAATTCTGCTTGGCTTAGCTCTGTAGCTTCTTATTGGGGAGGCATAATCGGCGGTGTTATTTCAGGAACACTTTCTGTAATTGGGGTGTTTTTCACAATAAGATATTATAAGAATTCTGATGCGAAGAAAGACAGAGTAAAGCATCTACCATTTTTGGAACTTAATATTCTTAACAAGAAACATATTGTGGGAGTAGATTTAACAAAGACATATTACATAGAGGGTACTAACAATAGAAAAAATAACGATTCGACTCTTTTTCTTTTTAATGTTCAAATTGAGAATATAGGCAGTGGGTTTGCCAAAACACTAGTTTTGCAGACTAATGAGAATATAGGTGGCATTGTATATAATAGACTTGTGAAAGTAAACAAAACAACTGATTTACAGATTAAAGCTTATTCCAATAATATTGTTGAAGAAGGGTTAACTTTTGGAATTGTTTATATTGATTGCATGTCAAATGAATATCAGCAGCTGTATACAATAAAATGCAGAAAGCAAAATTACTATATAGAAAGTGGATATCCTATATTTTTAGGTCAAGCACACGATATTGCAGAAAAATAAGTAAATAGTCGATACAACTACATAGATATCCGAAACGGAAGTGTACGCAAACGGTATCTATTGATACAATAATCATTATTTTTACGGCAATTTATTCCCATATATCATATAAACACGCTGAAATGCAGTAGTAATGGGAGGTTCGGGGATTCTAGAAAGTTCCCGAAAGTACCCAATTTATTCCAAAATGCTGAATAATCGTTTGAACAGGGAAGTACTGACGAAAAGTCAAAAGCGAATAAAACGGAACATACAAAAATACCGCAACCTCAGATGAATACTGAAGTTGCGGTTGTTTTTTGACCAGTAAAGTCCTGCTGAAAAATAAAAAAGCTATCAACCGAAGTTGATAGCTTTTGGTGCGAGTGACGGGACTTGAACCCGTACGCGTCTCCACACACGCCCCTCAAACGTGCCTGTCTGCCTATTCCAGCACACTCGCATTTGCGACTATTGCATTATAGCACTTAGGGGTATTAATGTCAAGCATTATTTTTTAAAAAACTACGATTTTTTTGATAATGTTTTATATTCGGAATAACATTGTCATAATTTAACATTTATATCAAAAGATAATTTTGCAGATAATTCGGTTGCTTTATTTTTTATAATAGTTTATAATAAGGTGAATTTAATATCCGCCTGTGGCGCAGTTGGATAACGCAGCAGATTCCGATTCTGAAGAACGGGGGTTCAAATCCCTTCAGGCGGGCCAGATAATAAGAAGGACATCAGAACGGGTGTCCTTTCCTTTTTTATATAATGAAAAATCAACAAGAAAACCGCCCTAGGTAAATTAAAAACCTCGGGCGGTAAATTTTTATATTGGTTTTTTATTTTGGGTGTGACCCGCCGTCAACGGCTTTTACCTCTAAGGGTAAGCTACCCGAAGGCGAAAAGCCCACCGTGGCTAACGGTTATTCGTAGTCAACAACGTTTACCCATGAAAGCAGGAACTCACGCTCGGCTTCGTTGCCTTTAACAGACTGAGAAGCTGCTACAATGGGCATCCACTTCTGAACGTACTGCAAAGCTGTGTCGCTCTTTTTGCAGAATGCAGAAAGGTACTTTTTGCCGATATCCTCCTGATCAGAGAGGCAGAAAAGAAGGTAAGTTCTGGCGGCATCGGCAGATGCATTACCCTGAGTTGCGTGTGCCCAGTCGATAATGTAGGCTTCGCCGTTTTCCTTTATAATAATATTGGAGGGGTTAAGGTCGCCGTGGCAAACCTTGTTGTGCTTGGGCATACCTTCAAGGCGGGTATGAAGCTCGTAACGTGTGGTTGCGTCAAGCTCGGTAGAGCTTATTTTGCGGTTCATTTTGTCCTTGAGCTTGTTAAGGAGAGGACTCTTTTTGGAGTGAATCTCAAGCTGAATGTCAACCAGCTTTTCAATGTACTCGTCCATGTTGTCAGGGTTTTCCTGCATAAGCTCTGCTAAAGTTTTGCCCTCAACAAACTCGGTAACAATAGCCCACTTGCCGTCTATGGTTGTAACCTCAATAATCTTGGGGATGTTAAGTCCTGTTTCTTCAATTCTTGCGGTGTTTAAAGCCTCGTTTAAAACATCAGCCTTAGAGTAATCAGAGCTGAAAACCTTAATGCACTTGTCTTCATCTCTGTAGATAGTTTTGTTGGGTCTTACTGCAATTACGTTGTCAAGTTTCATTATTAAATCCTCCCTATCAGATTTCTGTATGTGTGCCGTAGTAAGCATTCAGATACATCTGCTTAATTTCACTCATAAGGGGATAACGGGGGTTAGCGCCTGTGCACTGGTCGTCGAATGCCTGCTCTACCATATCGTCAAGACGATTAAGGAAATCAGCCTCGTCAATGCCGTAGTCCTTGATTGTATCCTTGATGCCGACTTTAGCCTTAAGCTCGTTGATAGCCTTGATGAGGTTTTCCATCTTCTCTTCATTTGTGTTACCGCCAAGGCAAAGTGCGTCTGCAATCTCTGCATATCTTGCGAGAGTGTGAGGATGGTCGTACTGAGAGAATGTACCCATCTTTGCAGGAGCTTCACTTGCATTAAAGCGGATAACTTCCTCAATCATAAGGGCATTTGCTACACCATGGGGTAAGTGGTGGAAAGCACCAAGCTTATGAGCCATAGAGTGGCATACACCGAGGAAAGCATTAGCAAAAGCCATACCTGCCATTGTAGCGGCATTTGCCATCTTCTCACGTGCTTCTACGTCTGTCTGCCCATTTTCATATGCTCTGGGAAGATATTTAAAGATGTTCTTAAGAGCCTGAAGTGCAAGACCGTCTGTGTAATCTGTTGCAAGCATTGCGGCATAAGCCTCAACTGCGTGAGTTACTGCGTCGATACCAC